>JAITMT010000484.1 GCA_031277235.1 Tannerella sp. | reverse complement strand
AAAGGAAAACTCTCGGACGCGCCTTTGACTGATATGCAGCAGTTTCTTAATTCCTCTATATTCATGCTGTTCGATTTTTAACGTGTTTTCTGTTTTTTACTTTGGGAATCATTATTGTACTTCTTTTTCTTGCAGGACATTTTTAATTGTCTGAATACTTCTCTCCCGCTCAAAGGAATACGTTTTGCTTTTCAGGTTGCACAATTCATAGAGTTGCAGCGCTTTTTCAAGATATTTTCCGGAATGATCACCGTAATCGTGAAAACCTGCCTGTGAAAGGTATTCCGCCAACCGTTCAATATTCTCAATACTAAACCCTTCAAAGCCGCTTATATATTCATTTGAGTGTTCAATGTCAAGGTTTTCTAAAAACTTTCCAAAGTCAAAATTCACCTCGCTTAATAACATTTCCTTTGCATCTTCAATTTGCTTTTCTACCGTTATTGACAGGTTCCCGTCTCCTCCAAATAATTTTTGCCGGAGAGCGTTAAGTAACGTTCCGATTTTTTCGATTTCTTTTAACAGGTAATCTCTTCTTTCCATATCTCTTCTTTTCCAATCTGTTCTCTCTCTACAACTGCCATGTCGAGCAGTTTAATTCTACTTTCATGTTTTTCCTGTTTTTTAATGAGTTGCAAAGATATTGTATTTTTCTTCTCTGTTCCTTCAGATTTGTAATCCTGTTATTTTCTTTCACTTTTAAATAATTTTTTCAAAAATGATAGCCATCTTTTATTTTTTTTCTTTTTTATATCTTGATAAGGTTTCCTGTCCCTTATAGAGAAGTTTTTCTTGTGATTGTATTGTCATAATTTCTTTCTTTAATATTTTCCTCGCCGGTTACCTACTGTGGCTTCCTGCATTTCCGTATCGTCCACGTGAATACAATCGTCATAATGATTTTTCAATACCGCCACCGAACGCCACGATAAATTGGCGTCAAGCAAAAGTGATATTTGCATAGGTAGGAATGATTTTAATGAACGACTCCCTGTCGGCTGCAAAACTCAACGCAGCACGGATGTGAGTCTCTTGCAACATCGGATAGTCATTCAGAATTTCCTCCTGCGACATTCCTGATGCCATCCATTGAAGAATGTCTGTTACAGCGATGCGTGTACCTTTGATACACGGTTTCCCAAAGCGTACTTCGGAGTTTACTGTTATATAAGAACCCAAATTGTCCATAAGTTTATTTTTATTTTAACAAGTCGCAAAGATAAATATAAATTCCAACAGCGACAACTATTTCAAAAAAAACAATTATCTTTGCGCCGAAAAGCGAATTGTTTTTTTAGAATTTTTTAATGTGTGTGTTTTACAATAAAAAATTTATGACGAAAAGAGACGCTGTGAAGCGCCTCTTTTTATTTATCCTTCCCCTTTCAAAGGAGTCGGAGAAGACCGAAAATTTTCTCCTGCGGACTTATTCTCCTGCTTCGGCGGGAGCATCCGGTGCGGGAAGCAACTGATCCTTGTCGAGTTTGGACGGGGTGAAAATTCCCAGTACGCCCTTGAGTCCGACCGTCATCACGATGTTGTAGAAAAACGCCGCAAAAGCCAGCAACAGCAACGCGCCGCACAAGCCTGCCAAAATCATGTAAAGACTAAATTCTCCATCGTGATATACAGTTCTGCGAAGCATCCCCTTCAAGCCTGCCATTCCCATGAAAGCGCCCATTCCGATACCGCCCACGAGGTGCGCCCAGAAGTGGAAATTTGCCAGTTTCTGACTGTAGAGTTGCGCTCCGTTGGTCAGGATGGGAAGCAGGAAGTAGATGGCTGAATACAGCGTCATGGTCAATCCGACCAGCACAGCTACATGCACGTGCGGTCCCACAATCCACTGCGTGTTGTGCAGGATGCGGTTCAAGCCGAGGTCAGCCTGCATGATACCCGCAGGAACAGCCAGGGCAAAACCGGTAAGACCGCCCAGCAGGAACTTGAGCGGGTTGGTCATTTTCAGCGGTCGAGCCTGCCAGAGGGTCGCCAGGGCGATGAAGAACGCCAAACCCTGCGTAATCAACTCGAATGCGGTGAGCATTTCGCCGGAAAAAATCTTGAGGAAAGCCGGTTGCGCCTGGTCTGACATCAAATGGTGCGACCAGACGAACCACGAAACAATCATTTCGACCAGCAGCGCCATCCTTGCCCATTTTTCCATGAAAATATTCTTGCCGGAAATCAGGGAAGCCAGAAGATACCATGTGCCGGCGACAAAAATCAAGACCAGTCCGTCGGCAATCAGGTCGAGACCCCACCAGAACCAGTTTTTGTACAGCAGCGCGTCAACAGCCGAATGTTTCAGGTCGGTGCCGAAAAGGGCGGCAACCATGTACACCAGAATAAGAACGCCTGTGAAAGTGATGATACCCGCATTGAGCGTCGTGTCCACCGTACCGCGGGCAATCGCCGCTACCGGAGTGGAAACGTAGTAGGAGCCGTCGGGATTTCTCAATTTCTTGAAACCCAGCGCCGAACGCAAGGCGCCTTTGGGCTGTTTCGGATATCCGTCAGGCTGGTAGGCAATCGTTTTGAAGATGTTGAACACGTAAAGCAACGTTCCGACCATCACGAGCGCAATGCCCAAGACAAAAAACACGCCTCCCACGATGCTGAACTGCGTAAAGTCGGCAGGCAGGGGCCAGTAAAGGGTGTACAGCGGCGAATAGTGCGACAGGAGTCCGGCGAACCAGAACGTAAACGTGCCGATGGCAATCAGCCACAACGTCCATTGAGCCATTTTGAAACTCCAGAGGGGCTTCTTCATCAGGAATGGTACCAGAAACAGGAATGCGCCGAAAACAATCGAATAGGACGAGCCGAAAATTCCGACCAGCGGGTGGGCGGTCATCATGGCGAAATATTGCTGGTCGCCCGTCATAATGGCGGGGATTTCGACATTGGGGATAATGAGGTGCATACGCATCAACATGCCTTCAAATGCGGCAAAAAAGTAATACAACAGACCTACCACCACGAATTGAAGGGTAAGTTTTTGCATGGGGGTGAGCGTCTTGGGCTTGAACAAACCCTTCTCACCATTCATAAAAGTATCAATGAAACTCATTTTGTTTGAATTTTAAGTGTTATTTTACGGTTACAACGTCTTTCAAATACATGTTATATCCTTTCCATCCCGAATATTCCGTGGAACGGATGCTGAGAGTCTCCGGTTTATCAAATTTCCAGAGGATATCGTTCTTGTGTCCGGGCAGCACCTGCATCTGGAACACCATGGAATTGTCCTGTCTGAACAGTCCAAAACCGTAGGTGAGGTCGTCGGAGGTAACGTCGAACAGTACCAAATCTCCCTTGTC
>JAITMT010000440.1 GCA_031277235.1 Tannerella sp. | reverse complement strand
CCGCCTTTGATGCGGTTTCCGTATCTGCCGATTAGCGCGCCGTAGTTGCCGTCGGGTTTGGCGAGATAGTCTTGAATCGTGCCGTATCCCAGTACGACGTCAGTCATATTTCCCTGTCTGTCAGGCACAAGCAGCGAAACCAAGCGTCCGCCGAAATTGGTGACGCAGGCTTCAAGCCCCGTGTTGTTTTTCAATATGTACAAAGCGGTCTCTTTTCCATCAACTTTTGCAACGAAGTCTTTGGTATTCAAGCCCGAAAGTGACTGTACATTCTTCTCCTTCTTGCACGACAACAGCGCCGCGATTGCCAGTGCCACGAACAATATTTTCTTCATATTATCAATTATATTAGATTAAAAACAGGACAAAAGTACAAAAAATTAAAAAGAATATGCAAGCCCCACCCCATAATAATTTGTAGAGACAGACGGAAGAATCACGAAATTACGGTCTTTTTCACTGATTCCAAGCATTTTATGAAAAACGGGAAGTAACAGATAACTGGCTTCGACGCTGAGAATTCCAATTCCGGCTCCTGCCATAATGTCGCTAAACCAGTGCTGGTTATTGCTGAGTCTCAGGATTCCCGTCCCCGCCGCAACGGTATATCCCGCAACCGGAATCCATACGGAAGCGTCCCGGTATTCGTGAAACAGAATTTGCGCGCCCGTAAAAGCCAGCGATGTGTGTCCCGACGGAAAAGCATGATTATCCTTATTATTAGGACGTTGCACATCAACCATATGTTTTATGGATTGCACGACGCCCTCCATAATCAGATGGGAAGTTACCATGATAAAAGTGCGGTCCCTGAAATTATGCTTGGCTTTAACTCCCAATAAATCAAGCCCATATACGGCTACTGCCGGTACATATTCCGTATATTCATCCAATCGGGTTTTAAAACTGATTTCGTTGGTCATCAAGTTGTTGATTTTCTGGTCAATCGTTCTGACCGGTTTCACAAAACGCGCTGATACGCCGTAAGTTACCAACGCTGCAGGCACGATGTAAGAGGCAAGAGAATGTTTTTCTCCCACATCCATTTGCAGGGAATCCACCTCTTGAGCCGTTGTATTAAATATATTTAACAATATGATTATCAAAGATATAAATATTTTCATTTCTTCGTTTTTTGCGTTTAAGTCTTGCAAAAATACAATAACTTTTTGAAAAGATACTGAAAACTCTTTCAAACAGTCATTCCCGGATATTATTTTAACTTAAAATATGTATAAAAAATATAAATAAACTTAAATATAGTACCATGTATTACATACTATTATAAATAATACATATCTTTGCAGCGCAAAATAATAAAAAAACGAGTATGTATAATGTAGAAAACATAAAATCGCAAATGCGAAAGGGATTGCTTGAATACTGTATATTGTTGATTTTAAGCAATAAAGAGGCGTATGCAACCAATATTATCAATATCCTGAAAGAAAGCCAACTGATTGTGGTGGAAGGAACTTTGTATCCGTTGCTTACGCGGTTGAAAAACGATAACTTGCTGAGCTACCAGTGGATAGAGTCCACGCAGGGACCTCCCCGCAAGTATTATCAACTGACGGAAACGGGCAGGAATTTTCTGCGCGAAATGGAGTCCACCTGGGAAGGAATGGTTTTTACCATCGAAAAATTGAAAAATAATAATTTATAAATAAGGCAATTATGAAAAAGACATTAACGGCAAACCTTAACGGTAAGGTTTTTAACATTGACGAAGACGCGTTTGCATTGTTGGACAACTATTTGAAAAATTTGCATATCTTTTTCTCGAAAGAAGAAGGAAATGAGGAGATTATCAATGACATGGAAGCGCGAATCGAAGAACTTTTTTCGGAAAAAAACGGTATCGTAACGATTTCCGATGTGGAAAGCGTGATTCAAAAGATGGGCAATACGTCCGATTTCGGAGATGGCGAGAGACCGGAAAATGAGATTCCCAAAAATGATTTTAAGACACAAGCCTCTGACATTAAGGCAGAAAAGAAACTCTACCGCAACATGGACGACAAAATGATAGGGGGCGTCTGTTCGGGAATTGCGGCATTCTACGGCGTGGACGCAAACCTGTGGCGCGTGATTTCGATTGTCCTGTTTTTTGCTTCGGTTTCGGTGATTGTGCCCGTGTATATTGTCATGTGGATTTTCATTCCTGCCGCCCGAACCGCCGAAGAAAAACTCAAAATGCGCGGAATCCCCGTTACGGTTGAAAATATAGGAAATATGTTTGCTTCCGATAGTCCGAAGCCCGAAAATGCAGGTTGTCTGACGTCGTTTATCAGTACATTTTTGATGGTTTGTCTGGTGGGATTGGGATTGCTGATTGTTGTCCCCATTGTTTTTGCGTTGCTAATTGCGCTTATTGCCATTGTAGCTGTTATATTTGGTTTTGGAACTGAATTTATGCAAGTGTCTAATAGCCTGTTATTCAATTATTCAGCTATTAGTATTATAGCCTTTTCCTTGTTATTTCTTATTCCGGGAACTTTTCTGATTTATAATTTTTTGAGCAAAAGAAACCATGTCAAACCGGTTCATAAAGGGCTGAAAGTAATTGGAATAATTATTTGGATAATAGCGCTTTTCACCTTACTTTTCACGGGTCTGAAATATGAATGGCAAAATATACAACGAAATTTCCAGCATCATCCAAAAACAATTGTGGGGAAAAGCAATTATTCAACGAAGATTGTGGGTGATGGAAACATCGTCAGTCGTCATTTGGAAATAACAGACGTCGTCAAGGAGTTGAACATAGTTGATGCACTTCATGTTGATATTGAATCTTTTAATACGAATGATACTCTACCTTACGCTATTCTGAAAACAGATTCCAATATTATTGAAAATTTGCACATTACAACTTATCAGGATAAGTTGCATATTCGCAGTGAAGATCATAACTCTCTGATTCCAAGCGAAACGATAGTGCTGTATCTACCTGCGAAAAACTTACAGAATATTGCTCTGTCAGGCGCCGCGCGTTTAAATATAAGCGAGAAAATTTCAGCGGAAAAACTAAATATTCATATAACGGCTGCAAGTGAATTACGATTGGAAAATGTTGAGACGCAATATATGGATGTGAATTTGGTGGGCGCTTCAAACATTTATTTTAACGGTCGCGCCAATGTTGCAACGTATGACATCCGTGGCGCCTCTGCGGCTTACTGCAAGAATCTTGAATCCGACAGTATTCAATTAAATATCAGTGGTGTAAGTACTCTTCATTGTTTTCCAAAAAGCGATATGGAAGGCTCGATTAGCGGCGTCTCAAAAGTGTTTTACAAAGGGAATACTGCCACCGTCAATGTTTCTTCAGACGACGTAAGTTCCGTGATTCGGGAAGATTAAAAAAATATTCTTACGCCAAAGTTGCCCTAAAATCAAAGATTTTCACTATTTTTGTCCCCGAAAATAATGAAATGAAATGATTTCACGAAGAAACTTTATCAAAACAGGCAGCCTCGGATTGGCAGCATTGGTAACGGACGTCGGGGCAAACAATGTTTTCGGCTCATTTACAGCCGGATATATCTCCAACAGACCCGAAGCGGCGAAGCGTAATTTCACGTCGAAAGCGGTTGAGGAGACGATTAAAAGCGTGACGGAAAAGTTGACCGATGCGAAATTGGCTTGGATGTTTGAAAACTGCTTTCCGAACACGCTGGACACGACCGTCCACTATCGCCTCCTGGACGGAAAACCCTATACATTCGTTTATACAGGCGATATTCACGCGATGTGGTTGCGCGATTCTGCCGCTCAGGTGTATCCGTACCTGCGACTGGTGCAGAACGACGAGCCGTTGCGCCTGTTGATTGCAGGCGTGATTAACCGACAGACAAAGTGCATATTGATAGACCCTTACGCCAATGCTTTCAACGACGGACCGGCAAAAGGCGAGTGGATGTCCGACCTTACCGACATGAAACCGGAATTGCACGAACGCAAGTGGGAAATTGATTCGCTTTGCTATCCGGTACGTCTGGCGTACAATTACTGGAAAATTTCGGGCGATACGTCCGTTTTCGATAAGGATTGGGAAAAGGCTGCTGCCCTGATAGTTAAGACGTTCAAGGAACAACAGCGGAAAGACGGTCCCGGTCCCTACAAATTTCAACGCCGCACGGAACGGCAACTGGATACGCTCTGCAATGACGGCTACGGCGCGCCCGTAAAGCCTGTCGGATTGATTGTTTCATCGTTTCGCCCGTCAGACGACGCTACGACGCTGAATTTCTTGATTCCGTCCAACTTCTTTGCTGTCAGGTCTTTGTTGCAAATGGCTGAAATCCTGAAAACGGTTTATAAAAATGAGACGCTTGCTTCCGAATGCAATCAATTGGCGATCGAAGTTCACGCCGCCATCGAAAAATATGCAATTGCCGAACATGAAAAGTTTGGAAAAGTGTTTGCGTATGAAGTTGACGGCTTTGGCAATCAACTGTTTATGGACGACGCCAATATCCCGAATCTGCTGGCGCTGCAATATCTGAGTTGCGTAACCGATAACGATCCTATTTATTTGAATACCAGAGTATTGATATGGAGCGATTCCAATCCGTATTTTTTCAAGGGAAAAGCAGCCGAAGGAATTGGCGGTCCGCATATCGGATTTGATTATATATGGCCTATGAGTTTGATAATGAGGGCTATGACGGCTAAAGTTGACGACGAAATCCGCTACTGCGTCAAAACGTTGCGCGACACGGATGCGGACACGGGCTTTATGCACGAAAGTTTTCACAAGGACAATCCCGCAAAATATACGCGAAAGTGGTTTGCATGGGCAAATACGCTTTTTGGCGAGTTGATCATTAAATTATTGAATGACAACAAATTGAATCTTTTAAACAGTCTCTAAAATTTCAAAAAAGTGAAAAAATTAACAACGATTATACTGCTTGCCTGCTGTATATTTGCGATAGAGGCGCAGAAGCGTCCCGTGATAGGCATTGCCGATACCTATAAAGATAAAACTCCCTCTGTACCACGTACTTATGTGGACGCCGTATTGAAAGCGGGCGGGATTCCTGTAGTTATTCCGTTGATGCGGGACGATTCCCTGTTGCTCGACCTGTTGAAATCGGTGGACGGGGTTATTTTTGCCGGTGGCGGCGACTTCGATCCTGCCTATTACCACGAAAGACCGATTCCGCAAATGGGTTCGATAAACGCTCCGCGGGATACGTTTGAAATCAGACTGGTACGTCTTGCCGCCGAAAAAAAGGTTCCCGTTTTGGGCATTTGCCGCGGTATGCAACTGATTAATGTTGCTTTTGGAGGTTCTCTGTATCAGGATATTCCCGCTCAATATTACGATAAATCGGTTTCCCACCGGCAGAAAACTCCTGCCAGCGAGCCTTCCCATTCGGTGATTGTGATGGACAGCACTATTTTTTCAGAAATGGTTGGCGATAAGATTTTGATGGTTAATTCGGCTCATCATCAGGCTGTTAAAAGACTTGCTGACGGCTTCACGATAGCAGGAAAATCGGCAGACGGACTCATTGAAGCGATGGAAAAAATTGATTCCGCAAATTGGATTCTGGGCGTCCAGTTTCATCCCGAACAACTTGTCAATAAGGACAAAACGCTGCTGAAGATTTTTCAGAATTTCGTGGGAGAAGCGGGAAAGCCTAAGGAAATGGAGATGAAAGTGGAGGCGGAGGCGAAGACAGAGGCAGAGGAAAAGGCGGAGGCAGAGATAGAAGCGAAGACAGAGGTGGAGGCAGAGATAGAAGCGAAGGATTGAAATGTGTAGTGTTCAAAATGTTGACATAAAAAAGATAAAGAGTTCAAATATTGATGGTTACAATTTGCAAAAGTACTTAGAAAATTAAAATAACGTATAAAGCACAGCGCTATTACAGCCTCCAAACCCAGATAAAAGTTTGATACACTGTTTTTTGTTCGTTTTTAAATTATTTTTTGCGATGTTCAGAAGATTTGTAACTCCCAATGTATCAAATCCGTAAGTTTTCAAAACCGTACCGTCTTTGAGCGCTTGGGTCGATATGACGCTTTCCAGCACGCCCGCCGCTCCCAAAGTATGCCCGAAATAGCCTTTCAGGCTGTTCACCGGCACGTTTTGCAAGCCTGCGCGGGTGAGGGAAACGGACTCCATTTCATCGTTGTAGGGAGTTGCCGTACCGTGTGCATTTATAAACGCCAATTCTTCAACATTCACATTTTCAAGTATTTTCTGCAACGCCAGATAAGAGCCTTCGCCGGTGCGCGAAGGTCCTGAAATATGATTGGCGTCGTTGCGGACAGCGCCTGCCGTGCATACAATATCTCTGCTATTGATTTTATTATCAGGATTTTCCGTTAAAATAACGGTCGCTGCCGCCTCCCCGATATTCAATCCCGTGCGGTGAGCGTCGAAAGGCTTGCAAACGTCCTGCGACAAGGCTTTGAAAGATTGAAATCCCGTAACGATGAATTTTGAAAGCACGTCTACGCCTATAACTATCACATAATCAAACTGTTTCGACTGTAAAATCCGCTTTCCCGCAATAATTGCTGAAGCGCCTGAAATACAGGCGTTTGAAACGACAAGCGGCTCGTTGCGATTTCCGAAAAATTCGGCGATCAACTGTGCCGAACGCCACAGGTAAACCTGCTTACTGTCAAATACTTTACCTTCATTTTCACCCAGCAAAAACACGTTGCCCTTAGTGGTGGATAAAACGAACAAAACTTTATCATCTGCCGGGTTGATATTCGCACGCTTAATTGCCTCATTGGCAGATACAATAGTGGCTTTTTCAAATTTTGTATAGAGATGCGATTTTTCGATATTCAATTGATTAAAAGCCGTTTCTAATCTTTCATCATCAATTTCGGAAGCCACGAAAGGTTCGGGAATATCGTATTTATCTGAAAACAAACGCAATCCGGTTTTTCCCGCCTTTACGTTGTCATAATTTTCTTCCGAAGAAAATCCCAATGCCGAAATGACGTTATCGCCTATTATTGTGGTCATTACAGATTATATTTCTTTTTCCATTCTTCATAAAACGGAGGATTGCACCACATCAAATTGAAATCCCGGTCGAGGAAAACCTGTGTAGATGAGCCGGTTGCAATCAAAGTGTTGTCTTCAACCAGATGAATTTCATAGTCGAAAATCACTTTTGCTGCATCAACGCTGTGATAGGTTATGTCTATCCGCGCGCGACTTCCATACGTCAAAGGCTTTATATACTTGAAATTCAGTTCAATCAGCGGTGCATAACATTCGTATTTAATAAATGTCTGGTAACTCAATCCATAAATCCGTCCAAATTCCTCGCGCGCATCTTCAAAATAGAGCGAATAGGCTCCGTGCCAGACGATTCGCATCGAATCAACCTCGCTGAAACGTACCTCAAATTCTTTGCTTGCTTTCAAAATTTTGCTTTCCATGGCTATATTTCAGGCGTTTTATCTGTTAAAAAAATCTTCATCTCACACGCGGCAATTGTCTCGCCGGCGACTTCCACTTTCGCCTCCACGAGCGTCGTAGAGAATATTTCCGCCTTGATTTCCATCGTCGTAGTCAGCGTTTCGCCCACTTTCGCCTTTCGCAGAATCTGCATTTCCCGTATCATTCCTAAGTAACCGATTTTCACCGTTTCGTTCGCTCCCGCTTCGAGTTTCGTTTTATAACCCGTCCGCGCGGCGCAGGTTTGCGCAATATTCTCAATCAAACCGGCTTCCTGCATTTCTCCGTTTTCGCAAAACAGATTTTCTTCGTGGATTTCAAAAACCGTTTTAGCCGTAACATCATCATAATGAATCAGTTCGTCAACCATGATATACGGTTTGCGTTGCGGCAGAATCTCTTCAATTTTATAATCGGTTATCATGCAAATCATATTTTAAGGTATCGAAAATATTCCCAAAGCAAGCCTTTTCGCCCGCGTTTGCGCAGTTGTTCCATGAACGGCGACGGTTTATCGTCTGCAAAAACCCAGCGTTGCCCCGTCGCCTGGGCAAGCGGGATAATCGTTTCTGTATCAACATCTTTCGAGATATAGTAAACAGGATTTACCAATTCTTCGGGAGACTTGATAATTCCCTCATTGATAGCGATTTTACAGATTTCGGTGTGGGGATAAATTCTCATTCCGATATAGGGGAAAAAGATGGTGAAACCCAATTCTTTGGAGTGTTCAAACGTCTCATTTAAAGACTGTTCTGTCTCTCCATATCCGGCAAGTATCAGATAATGCGCGTAATAAATTCCCAAATTGCCGCAATGTTCGCTCTGCTTCTTGATGTCCGAAAATCGAAATTTCTTTTTGTAATGTTCCAACTGACTGTCTGCCAGCGAATCAGAGCCAAATTCCACGTGCGTCAGTCCCGATTTTTGATACAGTTTCAAATCTTCAAAAGTCATATTCGAGGGCGAAAAATAGGCTCCCCAGTTTATCTTTACTTTGCTTTCTATCAATCTTTTAGCCAATTCCTCGTTATATCCCCGATGAATATTGAAAAGCGAATCGGTGAAGAAAAAATAGGAAATACCTTTTGAAAAATACAATTCTTCAATATTACGCACAACAGACTGTGCATCAAGCGTTCTGACTCTTTTTCCGTCAATCAGCGGGTAACTGCAAAAAATGCACTGATACGGGCAACCCCGCTTGGTCTGAATGTTCAGCATCCCGCCTTCATTCCAGTAATAATCAACCCATTCGTTCTCAAAATGCAGTTCGGGCGCGGAAATATAACTGCTGTGACCGTTCATAACGATTTCTCCGTCTGCATTTTCATAAACTAATCCTCCGACCTTTTCCGTCGGAATATTTTGTTCAATCGCGGTAATCAACTGACAAAGAGCCTGTTCTCCTTCTCCATGTATGCCATAATCGGGTTTCAATTCCCGGAACAGAATTTCGGGAAAAACGGAAAATCCCGTTCCTCCCACCACGATCGGAGTGTTTGAAACGCTTCTGATAAGATTTATAACTTCCTTATATTGAGCGACAAAAATATTTTCCTTGTAAACATTCGTTGAGTCGTCGAAATTGCGTAAAGAGATACCGATTAACAGAAAATCGTTGTTAATCAGTATTTCACGCATTGCTTCCCGATTTTGGATATTCACATCCATCGTGATAACTTCGTAATTATCAGGATAATGCAGGGAAAGATAACTTTTCAAATAGGAAATACCGATGGGATACACCGGATAGGGTATATTATGTTTGTTTGCCGATATGAGCGCTATTTTTTTCATTTCCAAAATTCATAAAAATTAAACCATTGCAGTGGATATTTTTTCACAATATCTTCCAGAATTTTAGCGTAATCCCTTGTCATTGAATTGATTTGCTCTCGTTTGGTCGTCTGTTTCGGCAGGTCGATTTGCGTCATGTGAATCCGGTACAGCCTTGTCGTAATTTTCAGCATAAATATCACTAAAACAGGCACTTGATATTGTACAGCCAACACAAAAGCGCCGATCGGGAAATCGGCTTTACCGTTCAAAAAATCACATTCAAGGCTCTTGTCGCTGCCAAACGTGCGGTCGCAGGGCATCGTAACGATTTCGCCGTTGGACAAAGCATCGTTGATCAGGAAAATATGCGACATGTCTTCCAGTACGGGAATTACCCGTATATTATTGTCTTCCAAGACATTCGTGCGATTTTTTTGAACCTCTTTTTTCTCGCCGCCAAAAATCATTCCGTTGATTCGTTTTTTGTCCTGTTTCAGCAAATAGCCGCAAAGTTCGGGATTTCCGATATGGGAACCGGCTAATATACAGCCATTTAAAGTTTCCAATCGGTTCATAAAAATTTCATTGTCGGGATTTTCGATGTTGAATTTATTTTGACCCGCATAGACGGCGAACCTGTCCATCATCATTTGCCCAAACAATAAGTGATTTACGTAAGTTTTATAAAAGGATTTCAACGCCGGATAGCCGTGTTGCCTGCGAAAATAGTGATAAATGGCAAGGTATTCCCTGTGATTTTTCAGCATGTAAAAAGGTACTGCAAACCAAAGGATTACGTATCCAAAACGGACGTCCATCAACGAAAATATCACTTTCATAGCCCGTTGACCGAAAGTATATCCGCCCGTTGTGCCTTTCCATTGCCTTGCCTTTTTTTCAGCCATCGCTCAAATCTTGGACAGGATGTAATCGTAGAACTCTCTCATTGTCTTTACATTCGCCATCTCCTCAGCCTTGATTTTGAAACCGAACGTTTTTTCAACGATAACGACTATATCCACAAAGTCCAGACTGTCAAGCCCTAAATCCTCTTTCAGCAGTGCATCGTCGTTGATCGAATTTGCCTCAATCTCCATTTCCTCCACGAGGAAATCATTCACTTTCAATACTATCTCTTCTCTCGTCATTGTGATTCAATATTTTCGGCAAAGATAGTGTTTTCTCTTTGAATCGCAAAAAAGGAGAAGATTTTCAATTTTTGATAATGTTAGAATTGGCTGATTTTGCGTTGGTAATAACCTCATTTTTTGAATCAATTAATGAAGTTAATAAACACATCATAATTTATTGATACTGAGGTTTTTTTTGAAGAAATGATGTATAGACAAGTTTTCACAATATCCCCCCATTAATCGAAATCACTTCGCCGGTGATGTAGGCGGCTTCGCCGGAAGCGAGAAAACCCACTAATGAAGCGACTTCTTCGGGCTTTCCGAAACGACCTGCCGGGATGGTTTTCTTCAATTCGTCTTCATTGAGTTCCCGCGTCATGTCTGTTGCGATAAATCCCGGCGCCACGGCGTTTACGGTTACTTTTCGCGCCGCGACTTCCTGCGCCAGCGATTTGGTTGCCGCGATGACGGCGGCTTTGGCGGCGGAATAGTTGGTTTGACCCGGCATACCTTTCAATCCCGAAAGCGATACAATGTTGATAATCCGTCCGTTACGCTTGGTCAGCATATTTTTCAAAACCCGCCGGGTAACATAAAAAAAGCCGTTCAGCGAAATGTCTAACACGTCGTGCCACTGTTCGTCCCGCAGAAAAATCATCAACGCATCTTGACGAATCCCCGCGTTGTTCACCAACACGCCGATGTAGTCATCCGGGTGATTTTCAGCCCATTGTTCGAGCGCCTTATCCACCGCGTCCTTATCGGCGACGTTGAAAGGGAGCAATTCCGCCTGACCGCCTTTTTCTTCAATCAGCCGTTTCGTTTCGAGGGCTGCCGATTCGTTGGAAGCATAATTGATTATCACAGGTAATCCTTTGCTTGCCAACTCAATACATATCGCCCTGCCGATTCCGCGAGAGCCGCCCGTAACCAATGCGTAAACCATAATTTTTCTATTTCGCGATTAACAAAAAGTAGTTCTTTTTTCCTTTCTGCACCAATAGATATTTCTGGTTCAGCAGAGAATTTGAATTTATAACTGCATCAAATTCAGCCAATTTCTCCTTGTTCAGACTTACGCCTCCGCCCTGCACCAGTTTGCGCATTTCGCCTTTCGACGGGAAAACGGCAGCCTTTTCCGTCAGTAAATCAACGGCTTTAACGCCTGCGCTCAATTCGTCTTTGGAAATCTCAAATTGCGGAACACCTTCAAAAACAGATAGTAAAGTGTCTTCATCCAACTTTTTCAGCGCTTCGGACGTGGAATTTCCGAACAAAATTTGGGAGGCTTCGACGGCTGTTTCATAGTCTTCCCGGGAATGTACCATGACGGTAACTTCCTGAGCCAGACGCTTTTGTAATGCCCGCAGATGCGGCGCTTCCGCCTGTTCCTTTTCCAGCGCGGCGGTTTCTTCCTGATTGAGCAACGTGAATATTTTGATGTATTTGGAAGCGTCTTCATCGCTGACATTCAGCCAGAACTGATAAAATTTGTAAGGCGTCGTATATCTGCGGTCTAACCAGACATTTCCCGATTCCGTTTTGCCAAATTTGCCGCCGTCGGCTTTCGTAATCAACGGCGAAACCAGCGCAAAAGCCTCTGCATCAGGTCCTTCCACACGACGAATCAGTTCCGTTCCGGTCGTGATATTTCCCCACTGGTCAGACCCGCCCATTTGCAGCCGGCAATCTTCATGCTGGTACAAATACAGAAAATCGTATCCCTGAAGCAGTTGATAGGAAAATTCGGTAAACGACATGCCCACATTCGAATCCGAAGAGAGACGTTTTTTGACCGAATCTTTCGCCATCATATAATTGACTGTTATGTGTTTACCGATGTCGCGGATAAAATTCAGAAACGAATAATCCTTCGTCCAGTCGTAGTTATTGACCATTTTGGCAGCGTTTGGCGCACCGGAGTCGAAATCGAGAAATTTAGCCAATTGTTTTTTTATACACTCCTGATTGTGGCGTAAAGTGGTTTCATTCAGCAGGTTACGCTCGGAAGATTTCATGGACGGATCGCCAATCATACCCGTAGCGCCTCCAACTAAGGCAATCGGGCGATGACCCGCACGCTGAAAATGCTTTAACAGCATGATACCAACCAAATTACCGATATGCAAAGAATCCGCCGTCGGGTCAAAACCAATGTACGCAGACGTCATTTCCTTTTGCAGTTGCTCTTCCGTGCCGGGCATCAAATCATGAATCATGCCCCGCCATTTTAATTCTTCAACAAAATTCATCGTAATAATTGTTTATTTCAAGGCGCAAAGATAGAAATTTTTTGCCAATTCTCCCGAAAGTTCGGCAGGAGAGATAGAGAGCGTTTTTGATATTTTCGCATAAACATCCTGTATATCAATCGGTTTATCATCCGTTTCAACAAAAAGACGTTTTGCTTGCCAGGCTTTTTTCAGCGATTCGGGATTAAAAAATGCGCCAAAAGACAGATACATCCCCGCATCTATCAGTTGTTCAGCCAGTTTCTCTCCGCCTCGAAATCCGTGAACAATCCAGATTGTTGAAGGTTTTAATCGTTTTTTTGTTTCGAGCAGTTCGCTCCATGCTTTGACACAATGGATTATCAACGGTTTACCGGTTTCTTCCGCTATTTGCGCCTGTATTTCAAAGAGTTGTCTTTGTATTGTTAAATCAGGTTTCAGTTTATCCAAACCTGCTTCACCGATGGCAACAACATTTTCCAAACGTAGTAATTCCCTTAATTCCAATATTTTATCTCTATCCGGATTCCAGGGATGTATCCCGACTGAAAAAAGTGCATCTTTCTGATGGATGATTTCATCTTTTATCGGAACAATATCCTCCACAACACCCAAATCAATGGATTTTATGGTTACAATATCCTTATTATCAAATAATTGATGCGAATGTATGTCATAAAAAATCATATCATTTTAATTGTTGGTTCTCTTACTCCTTCCCTTGAGAGGAGGATTAAGGAGGGGCTGTCAAGGCACCGGGTCATAACCGCTGCCGCCCCAGGGATGACATCTCAGTATTCGCTTAATAGCGAGCAGACTGCCTTTGAACGGTCCGTGTTTTTGCAACGCCTGCAAGGCATATTCGGAACAGGTCGGGACAAACCTGCAACTTGCCGGCGTGAGCGGAGAAATGAAATGCCGGTAAAAAAGAATCGGCAAAGAAAGTATTTTAGCCAGCAGTCTGTTCATCAACTAACTTATTTTCAAGTATTTTTATCACTTTTATCATCCCCGTTTCCATCTGTTTATATGCCGGTAAATCGTTGGAAATATACATCAACGCAACTTGCAATCTTTGACCTTTTTGAAGCACGGCAGATTTCAGCCCGTCATTGTTCAGTCGGTAAGTTTCGCGAATTAAACGCTTGATTCTGTTTCGTTTAACGGCGTGCTTGAACCGTTTTTTCGGTACGCTGATCAGAATCGAAATGCCGGATTTTGAAATGTCCGGTCCCGATGCGTATAAAACCCGCAACGGATGAACGACAAAAGACAATCCGGTGTCAAACAGGCTATTAATTTCTCTTTTTAGACAGAGCCGTTCCTGTTTTGGAAAAAAATGCCGTTCAACGACTTCCATTTTTCTTGGCGGCGCTTGCTTCTTTTGCTTCCTTTTTGAGATAAAGTTCGAGGGCTGTCGTCATCGAAGGTGCTTTGGGCGTAGGCGCTTCGATATCAACCCTCAAACCTGCATCCAAAGCGGCTTTGGTCGTTGTCGGACCGAAACAGCCGATGACAATTTCCTTTTGCTTGAATTTGGGGAAATTTTTCAGCAGGGCAGCAATACCTGTAGGGCTGAAAAACAGCAAGATATTGTAATTAAACTTTTCATTTTTCCCGAAATCGTTGTGCACGGTACGATAGAAGACGGCAGTCTTGTAATTGACCTTTTTAACGTCGAGCGACGCCGTCCAGTCATCATTGTGAACATCCGAAACGGGAATGAGATATTTCTCTTTCGGATGCTTGCAAATCAGTTTTGCCAAATCGTCCATCTGTCCGTTTTGACCAAAAAAAATCTTGCGTTTCCGGTAAATCGTGTATTTTTGCAAGTAAACGGCAATCGTTTCCGAGATGCAAAAATATTTCATCGTTTCGGGAATCGAAATTCTCATTTCTTCACAAAGTTTGAAAAAATGATCCACTGCCGTACGAGCCGTAAAAACCACTGCCCCGTAGTCGAGAATCGAGACGCGCTGTTGCCTGAACTCTTTGGAACTCAGCGGTTCTACCTTCACAAAAGGACGAAAAACGATCCCCACATCATACTTTTTAGCAATGTCAAAATAAGGAGATTTTCCCGAGCTCGGCTCAGGTTGCGATATAAGCATTTTCTTGGTAATCACTGCCATATATTAGAATTTCCGATAATATTATACAAATAAATCAGCCCCTTGTACAAAAACACCAAAGGAACAATTTCCTGGGTGCAAAGGTACAAACTTAAAAACAAAAACCATATGTTTTTACCGAAAAATATGTAAATAAATCTGAAAGTCAATATTATTCTGACTATTAAATAACTTATAATCAGTAAAATAATGGAAAATAAAATATAATCTTCAACCAACAGTATCCAAAGAACCGGAATATAGAGAAAAACGCCCCATAATTGGAACATCGAGCGGTAGTAAATGCGCAAAAATGAATAGTCTGCGCTTTCCGCAAAAATATACAGTAAACCGCTGTATATCATCTTTCTCAAGAGATAAAAGATAAAAAAAATCAGCATCAACACACTGACAGTCAAGAGTGTTGTTTTCGTGTCCGGCATCACAAAATATCCGGTTTTCACCGCCCAGGCAAAAACATAGATGCCCAGCAGCGCAACGGATTGAAAATTCATAAAACCGTTGAACAGAAAATTTTCCTTGTCGGCTGTGTCGAACATATTGTCTTTCTGCTCTTTACTGCCAATATCACTGAACATTTTGCCCAGCAGGGACGCATTTTGCCGGAAAACCACCGCGAAAATGGACAGCAACACAAGTACAAAAACCAGCAGCGTATCGTTCGACACACTTTCCGTATTGATAGATATGCCTTCAAATCCCTCCATTTATGTAGTCCATGTTAAAATATAACTACCTGATAAAGAATAGTTTATTGTAAATATTTGTCTGTTTTCAGTCTTTTGTTCCCTAATTTTCAGAACGCCTGTATTTTCCTCGCCGGAAAACGCAACGACCGTCAGATGCCGGATGAAATCCATATTTTCCTGTTTCAATGCTTTGAAAGCCGTTTCTTTGGCGCACCAAAAAACAGTCGCAATATTTTCATTTTCAGCGAATTTCAATTCATCAACGCTCAAAAAACGCTCCTTCAATTTCCAGGCGCGCGGAGAGCAATATTCAATATCAATTCCCGGCGCGGTTTCTTCGCTTAATATGACGGCTGCGTAATCTTTTGTATGTGAAATACTTATATTCAATTTACTGTTATTTGTCAAATACGGCGAGCCATCCGGATGATAGGCGATTGTAAAATTTTTCTGCGTTAAATCCCTCAATAACAGGCGAACAGCCAGGTATTCCTTTTTTCGCGTTTCGGATTTGATGGTCTTAATGTATTCCAATTCGCTATTATCCTTAGAATTAAGCAATTCCATCAATTCGGAGGCAGTTTCCGTGATTTTCCAGACAGCCATTGCAGGCGATGTATTCGATTGAATTACAGGCATTTCTATTTCCATTCAAATGTTTGTATCAACTCGATGACGTCATTTCGCAAAAGCGCCGTATAGGGCGCCAGCGAATCGGCGTCGGGCTTGCATTCAAAATACAGCGCGCCGCGAAAAAAGCGCGAAGAACTGTCCGTCAGCATGAATTGCAACGGCGAAGCCGTCTCGCCTTCTATTTCAAAAAGGGTTGCATATACCTTGTTATCAACATTTTCGTATGTTTTTTCGTTGATTGCCGACGCATTTTTGACTGTTCGGGCAACGAGTTTGCGGCAGTCTTCCGTAAAATCGCCGAGCGTTTGCGGTGTGATTGCCTCGAAACTGCAATAAATTTTTGCATTAAATTGTTGATAATCAATATTTATCCAGCATTCTGCGCTGTCTGTAGGCGGTATCTCTATCGTTGTCAGGTGCGAAACATTGAATTTGTAAGGTAAATCGTTTACATTCAAGGATGTATAATTTACGGGCGGCGGATCGAAACGTAAATAGCCCTGCGGTTTTGGCGTATAATTGTTTGAGCATGAAATTATTAGGAAAAATGTGAACAGGAAGATTACACCTCTCCCCCAACCCCTCTCCACAGGGGGAGAGGGGAAGCCCGCCTTTGAGGGGAATAGGGCTGGTATTTTCCATTCCCGTAGGGAATATCGCTCGGTAGAAAACAGCCCCTCCCCCAATCCTCCAAGCCCCCATCCCCTTCGGGACTTCCCCCACAAGGGGAAGAAAAAGGAAAAAGAGTTTTTGGGAGGGAATCCCCCTCCTTCGGAGGGGTTAGGGTAGGCTTTGACCTTTCTACCAAGCGAGGCCTTCCTAACGGAATGCCAAAATAAAGACAATTTAGCAGAGAATTTAACAGTCTTACCCGGAGGAAGGAGGCGCTGTTCAACTCTAACAGGGTTCAAAACCCTGTTAGAGTTAAGCCAACATGAAATTATTCCTCTTAAACTGCTCATTATCAATACAAATTTACGAATTCCCGTCAGGGATTGATACTGAATTTCACCTTCAAAACGCGACGTTCGTCGGCTTCGAGAATACGGAATTTGTAATTCTTATAATCCACAGTATCACGCCTTTTCGGTAATGTTCCCTTGATGGCGAGCAGCAAACCTGTCAACGTCTCCGCTTCTTCGGTCAGTTCGCTGAAATCGGACGGCGGCACGCCTGTTTCGCGGAAAAAGTCGTTCAACTGCGTTTTCCCTTCAAAAATGTAACTTCCGTCGGGCAACGCCATGAAGGAATGTTCGTCCTGGTCGTATTCGTCTGATATATCGCCGATTATCTCTTCAATGATGTCTTCCATCGTAACCAAGCCGGCGGTGCAGCCAAACTCGTCAACCACGATTGCGAGATGCGTTTTGTTGGCGCGCAACTCTCCGAGCAGGCTTTCGATTTTCTTGGATTCGGGCACAAAATACGGTTTCCGAATGAGCGATTGCCAGTTAAATTCCGCCGTTTTGTGGCGCTGCAAGGCTGGAAGTACGTCTTTCACGTACAAAATGCCCTGAATATCATCTTCATCTTCTTCGTAAACGGGGATGCGCGAATAGCCGGAATCCACGATGATTTTAATGACTTCGTCTATATTGCTCTTAATATCAATGGCTTCGATGTCGGTTCGCGGGGTCATGATTTCACCTGCCTTTTTGTCATAGAAATGGATGATTTCTTCGAGCATCTCCTTTTCTTCGTAAATGCTGTTGGGAGCCTCATTATCAAGGATTGCAGATGATTGTCGCGATTGTTCGGCGTCCGGATTTTCAACCGGGAAATTGGTCAATAACACAAACGGTTTGCACAGATTGACAGCCAGTTTCAACACCGGAGCCACGATACGCGCCGTTTTGAGCCGGTTTGGGAACAGCCATTTCGGCAGGATTCCGTAAAAAAAGAGCCACAACAGCGTAACCGCCAAAAACAACATCGCGTACATTATATTAGGGACAGGCAAAACGAATAGGGCTACCAGATAAGTTCCCGATAACGCTGTGACAATCAATAGTATAAACTGAAATATGCGACTGGAAGTTCTCGTGAGTTGCAGATAATCAGCCAGAAACAAAATCAGTTTGTCAATCCGCGAGTTACGTTCCTCAATTTCGTCCAGTTCGTCCTGCGTGAGCGAGGCGACGGCGCTTTCACCTGCCGACAAAACGGCAGTAGTACCCAAACTTATCAGCATGATAACAATCGCTGTCGAAAACAACATGATATGTCGGTCAAATGCCATTTCCCACAGCTGCATCGGGGAATAAGGGTCTGCTTCCAAAGTTCTGAAATTTAGGACACTAACTGTTAAAACGGCAAGTCGTCGGCTTGTTCCGGCGCAGGCGGCACTTCCGGGGCTGCCGGGAGTGTTGAAACTGTCGCCGTTTCAGCCTGATTATCCTCGCGGCGAGGGCTGCCGCTCGAATAAAACTCTATGCGGTCGGCAAAAATTTCCGTGATGTACCTCTTAATCCCGTCCTTATCATCGTAATTACGGGAACGGATTTTTCCTTCCACATAAACCGACGAGCCTTTTTTTACGTATTTTTCGACAAATTGCGCACGGTCGCGCGTCGCAACAATATTGTGCCATTCCGTGCGTTCGGGAATCTCGGTTCCGTTTGCCAGTTTATAGCCTCTTTCGGATGTTGCCATGGGGAAATTGGCAATTGCATTTCCATTGTCAAAATACCGAATATCAGGGTCTTTCCCTACATTTCCAATCAAAATTACTTTGTTCAAAGACATAATTTTTTACTTTTTTCGTTCATATTTACCATACAAATATAGGGCGTATTTTT
>JAITMT010000275.1 GCA_031277235.1 Tannerella sp. | reverse complement strand
TTTTTATGGAACAATTATCTGCAAGACTGGAAGCGTTGTCCCCTTCGGAGACGCTTGCGATGTCTCAAAAAAGTAACGAACTGAAAGCGCAGGGGATTGACGTTATCAATCTGAGCGTTGGGGAGCCTGATTTCTTTACTCCCGACCACATCAAAGCGGCTGCCAAACAGGCTATTGACGACAATTTTTCGTTTTATTCGCCTGTGCCGGGCTATCCTGATTTACGGAAAGCCATCGTCAATAAACTGAAACGTGAAAATAATCTGGACTACACAGCCGACCAGATCGTCGTGTCAAACGGAGCGAAACAGTCGGTTTGCAACGCGTTGTTGTGCATCATCGGCGCAGGCGATGAGGTCATTGTCCCTGCGCCCTACTGGGTGAGTTACGTGGAGATGGTGAAACTGGCGGAAGGCGTCAATGTCGTGGTTACGGCAGGCATTGAGCAGGATTTCAAGATTACGCCGTCTCAACTTGAAGCGGCAATTACGCCGAAAACAAGGGCGCTGATTCTCTGCTCGCCCTCCAATCCGACCGGCAGCGTTTACACCCGTGACGAACTCAAGGGGCTGGCGGACGTTATCGCGAAATACCCGAATATCACCGTGATTTCGGACGAAATTTACGAACATATCAATTACATCGGCAAGCATGAAAGTATCGCGCAATTTCCCGGAATGCAGGACAGAGTCGTTGTAGTGAACGGAGTATCAAAGGCTTACGCGATGACGGGCTGGCGTATCGGATTCATCGCCGCACCGCTGTGGATAGCCAAAGCCTGCAACAAACTGCAAGGACAATACACGTCGGGACCGAGTTCCATCTCGCAAAAGGCGTCGGTGGCTGCGTTCGATGGCGACCAGACGTGCGTTGCAGATATGCGGAAAGCGTTTTTGCGTCGCAGAGATTTGACGGTCAAACTTTGCAGGGAAATTCCCGACATTAAAGTCAATGTGCCCGACGGAGCGTTCTACGTTTTCCCGGAAGTGAGCCGTTACTACGGCAAGAGCGCGGGCGGCAGAACGGTGAAGGACGCCACCGATTTGGCAATGTATCTGCTGGAGGAAGGGCACGTTGCCACGGTTGGCGGAATAGCCTTCGGCGCTCCCGAATGTATCCGGCTGTCCTACGCCACTTCGGACGAAAACATCGTCGAAGCCATACGTAGGGTGAAGGAAGCGCTGGCTAAGTTGCAGTAAATCAAACTCCTCCCCAATCCTCTCCGAACGGAAGGGTGGGGGAGGTTGTTTCCCTACAAAATCCGAAAAAACCTTCTCCAACGGTATTTCCCCGTCTCTATATCTTTTGATTTCCAGATGATTACGGATTTTCCAATGATATGGTCTTCGGGAACAAGTCCCCAATAACGCGAATCAACCGAATCAAAAATGTAGTCGCCAGCCATGAAATAATAGTTCATCCGGAACGTATATTCCCGAATCAGGCTGTCGCCGAGATAGATGTTTCCATCACTGACAGTTACAGACTTGTCCGTTTCGTAAGCGATTAAATTGCTGTATAACAGATAGTTTATCGTATCAATCTGTAAACGCCCGTCTTTTTTCGGAACATACAGCGGACCGAAATCACGCGCCGTCCAGCAATAATGCGCCGAATCATGCGGAAAAACGTATTCCTCACGGTATTCGCCATCCGGTTTTCGGGACATTTCCTGCTGATATTCAGCGTATCCAAGTGTTTCTCCGGGTGAATTTCTTACTTTGTAAATACCGTTTTCAATGTAAAAAGTATCGCCTGGAATCGCCACGCAACGTTTTATATAATTGACATTCAAATCCATATCAATCTTTTCCCGGTTCGTATAGGGAAAATTGAAAACGATAATATCGTTGCGCCTGATTTCCCGAATGCCCTTGAAGCGTTTGGTTATCACTTTTCCGTCCACACGGACTTTCGGGAAATGAGGAAATATTCTCGGACCCGGAATTTGCTTGTTTACAAAGATATAATCTCCGCCCTCAATCGTCGGAAACATCGAATTGGATGGCACCTTAAACGAACTGAACAGGAAAACCCGCAACACAATCGCCAGAACAGCAGCGAAAAACAGGATGATTCCCCACCAGCGCACTTCTTTCCAAAACTTTTCCCGGGAGATTCTACCCCTTCTACCGTTCATCCGTGTTCCCGTTTTTCCGAATAATCTTTTTATAAAGTTCCCAAATGGCAGGATTATAAACAGGATTTCCGACCATTACAACCTTGTTCTCTTTGTCCAATAAGAAACACTGATATTCCGGTTCTTTTGGAAAGTTGTTTAGGTGCATAATTTCATTTTTCATGTCCACAAACACGGGGTAATTGAAGCCGTTGCCCATTAACAACACTTCCAAGTCGGTCAATCCATTTATTCTGGGCTGAAAGAAAAACAGAAAATCAGGCTTATTCTCAAACAGAGTATCAGATTCTAAAATTAATTTTCTCCATTCCGGCAGTTTCGTCCTGCAACTCGTACATCCTAGAGAATCAACATAAAGCAGGATTTTATAATTGTTATTGTCCGTTTCCGGACATTGAACAATACTGTCACATATCATGCAATCAGGATTTTGAGTGAATAGTATAGTTTTACCTACCCAGGCTACAACGATCTTTTTTGCATTACCGGTATTCTTATTTTTGATGCACGATATTATAACACAAACAATAAATACCAATAAGATAATTTTTATATACTTCATAATTATCATTTATTTAAAAGTCTTTATACCACTTTAATTCTCCATCTATCTTTTATCAATCACGTTTTATGGCAAGTCGAATTTAAGTAAATAATCTTCATTCGTGACATCATATGCGTAGATAGTTTGTTCAAATTTATCAATTGCGAATAAACTGATATAATCGTCGAATGAGTACTCTACGA
>JAITMT010000271.1 GCA_031277235.1 Tannerella sp. | reverse complement strand
AAATTACGGTGTAACTGTTTGTTTTGTTGTGCTTTATACAGTTCGTCACCGGGCAGTACAAAATGGTCAAGTCCGATCGGCATATAGCCCGCCTCCGTCAAACGTTTTTTTGCGGTCTCAAAAATCCGGCTTTTCGTCTCTGCATCAGGCAATCCCGCCTTTTCAAGATGTTTTTGCAACGTATTGACCCAGGGGACGTGTGCGTATGAAAACGTAACAATCCTGTCCGGTTTCAGGGATATGGCTTTGTCCATCGTATCGCCAAATGAATCAGGGGTTTGCAGTGGCAGACCGTAGATAAAATCCATGTTATAGGATATTCCTCTGC
Organism: Tannerella sp.; assembly: GCA_031277235.1. Lineage (GTDB taxonomy): Bacteria > Bacteroidota > Bacteroidia > Bacteroidales > Tannerellaceae > Tannerella. Next base: position 2,469 of record JAITMT010000271.1, on the reverse strand, counting down.
TTTTCAAAATGCCAACAACATTTTCCATCGGAATCAGGGGTGTTTTTCGATTGGAGACATTCAAAGTATCTTTATTAAAATCTTGAATACCAATGCTTACACGATTAAACCCTGCCGACGTCAAATCGTTCCAGTACGTTTCGTCCATAAATCCGGGATGGCATTCGATGGCAATTTCAGGGTTCTCAATGCAGTCAAATTCGGATAAGATCATGTCATTCAGTTCTTTCAGGATGGAAACAGGTTGTGCGGTAGGCGAGCCACCACCGTAATGAATTTGCGAAATTTTGCGCCGCCGGTCTAACAGCGGCAAAACCATCGTGATCTCCTTTTTCATTGCGTCAATATAAGTGGAGACCGTTTGTTTATCCCTCATTATTTGCGAGTTACAGCCGCAGTAATAGCACAATTGATGGCAAAAAGGTATGTGAAAATAAATGGAGACATGTTCGGGCGACTGCCGGTTCGATTCGATTAAAACGTCTCTGTATGAATCGGTTGTAAATGATTCATTGAAAAAATTCGCCGGCGGATAACTTGTGTATCTCGGCACGGGAATACTGTATTTATGTAATAATTCTTTGTTCATTCTGCATGATTTTGAACAACAAAATTAGATTTTTTTGGGGAGTTCTGCAAATTTTTGTTATTTCTGAATGAACGGATAGACAAGCCCTTCCCCTTCGGAAGGCTTAGGGAAGGTTCCTTTTATAAAATCCGAAAAAATCTCTTCCAGCGGTATTTTCCTGTTCCCATATCTTTTGATTTCCAAATGATTACGGCTTTTCCGATGACATGATCTTCGGGAACAAGCCCCCAATAGCGCGAATCAATCGAATTAAAAATATAATCTCCCGCCATAAAATAATAGTTCATCAGGAACGTATATCCCCGAATCACACTGTCGCCGAGATAGACGTTTCCGCCGTTGACGGTTACCGGTTTGTCTGTTTCGTAAGTGATTAAATTCCTGTATAACAGATAATTAATCGTATCAATCTGTAAACGGTCTCCCTTTTTCGGAACATACAGCGGACCGAAATCACGCAGCGTCCAGCGGTAATGTGCCGAATCATGCGGAAAAACGCAGTTATTGCGGTATTCGTCTTCCGGCTTTCGGGACATTTGCTGCTGATATTCAACATATCCAAGTGTCTCTCCGTGAGCGTTTTTCACCCTGTAAATACCGTTTTCAATGTAAAAGGTATCGCCCGGAATTGCCACGCAACGTTTTATATAATGGACGTTCAAATCCATATCAATCTTTCCCCTGTCTGCGTATGGAAAATTAAACACAATCACATCGTTACGCCTGATTTCCCGAATGCCCCTGAAGCGTTTGGTTACCACTTTTCCGTCCATGCGGACTTTCGGGAAATGAGGAAATATCCTCGGACCCGGAATCTGTTTGTTCACAAAAATATAATCGCCCCCCTCAATCGTCGGAAACATCGAATAGGACGGTACTTTGAACGAAGAAAACAGAAATACCCGCAACACAATAGCCAGAACAGCAGCGAGAAAGAATATGATTCCCCACCATCGCACTTCTTTCCAAAACTTTTTCCGGGAGATTTTGCCCTTTCTACCGTTCATCCGCGTTTCCGTTCTCACGAATAATTTTTTTGTACAGTTCCCAAATGGCAGGATTATAAATCGGATTACCAACAATTACTACTTTGTTGTTTTTATCCAACAAAAAACATTGATATTCGGGTTCTTTTGGAAAACTGTTTAATTGCATGATTTTATTTTCCCTGTCCACAAATACTGGATAATCAAATCCGTTACTTTTTAACAAGATTTTCAATTCTTTTATTCCATTTATTTTGGGTTGAAAAAAAAACAAAAAATCAGGTTTATTCTCAAATAAAGTATCCGATTCTACAATTAATTTTCTCCATTTCGGTAATTTTGTTCTGCAACTCGTACAACCCAGAGAATCAATGTAGAGCAATATCTTGTAATTGCTGTTGTCCGTTTCCGGGCATTGCATCATACTGTCACGCATCATACAATCAAGATTTTGAGGAAATAGTATAGTTTCACCTACCCATTCTACAATGATCTTTTTTGCATTACCGGTATTCTTATTTTTGATGCACGATATTATAACACAAACAATAAATATAAATGAGATCGTTTTTATATACTTCATAATTATTATTTATTTAAAAACCTTTATATCACTCTAATTCTTCATCTATTGCATATAACATTTTATCAATCAAGTTTTAAGCGTATATAAATCCATTTTTTTTCATGCCGCAAAGTTAACGCTCTTCTACGATAGTTCACTTTAGGGTACTGATAAGTACGTAACGTGAAAGATTAATAGGGATTAGTTTTGTTATGGCAAGTCGAATTTAAGTAAATAATCTTCATTCGTGACATCATATGCGTAGATAGTTTGTTCAAATTTATCAATTGCGAATAAACTGATATAATCGTCGAATGAGTACTCTACGA
>JAITMT010000267.1 GCA_031277235.1 Tannerella sp. | reverse complement strand
CGATAGTCCTCTTCGGTCAGTTTGTAAGTCTGAATCATCGTTCCCATTCCGCCGTCCAGAATTACAATCCGCTCCTTTATCAATTGTTTTATATCCATCTAATTATCTGTATATCAAATTATTTCATAAACGCCCTGTCCATGTCGCGCTTGTCGTCGCGTTCTTTCAGCGTTTGTCGTTTGTCGTATTCTTTTTTACCTTTTGCAATGACTATCACTAATTTGGCGTGTCCGTTTGCGTCAATGAAAAGTTTGGTCGGCACAATCGTAAAACCGCTGTTTTTGTGGGCTGTATCTAATTTCCTGATTTCCTTTTTGTTGAGTAACAATTTCCGTTCGCGGCGCGCCGAATGATTATTGTACGTGCCGTAAAAATATTCGGCGACATACATGTTTTTAACCCATACTTCGCCGTTTTGAACGATACAGTAAGTGTCTGTCAATCCGGCTTTTCCGAGCCTGATGGACTTTATTTCCGTGCCGGTCAGCACAATACCGGCGGTGAACGTCTCCAAAAACTCGTAATCAAACGAAGCCCGCCTGTTTTTAATCAGTATGTTGTTGCTAATCTTTTCCTTTGCTGCCATAAAATTATCGTTTGAATGTGCAAAAGTACGAAAAAATATTCTTTCTACCTGCAAAAAGCATTTTTTACAACAAGATAGTTTCAACTGCCGAATGCAATTTTTGATTTGCAAAGAGAAGCAAAATTTCTTTTCAAGCCTCTAAATAACAATTTTCTACTCCCAAAAGAAGTGTAAAAAGATAACGGTATGGAAGCGAGCGGACTGCCTGGGTTTGCCGCGTTTTTTTCCATTGCTTTCAAATAACTCGACCGGAAATTTGAAAACAAAGACAGACAAAATTAGATCTTGCAGCAGTAAGCCTTAAAATCAAGTTTTTCCAAATCTGCCTGAAATTCTTTCAGTTGTTTTCGGGTCAGGTTCGTAACCGGCGGGCGGTGCAGTCCGACATCCAGTCCCATGGCTTTCATGAAGGCTTTGCCGGTTCCGCCGCCGTATTTGTTTAACAGACTGATAAACTCAAGGGCTTTCGGTTGATGTTTCCGGGCTTCTTCGAGATTGTTTTCCCGAAATGATAGGATGATATTCATATAAATGGGCGCCGAATAGCCGTAGGTGCTTCCGACCGCTCCTTCGGCGCCGATTGCCAAAGCCTCCAGCAACATTTCATCGCGACCCCACAAAATATCGTATTTGCCGCCTTGAAAATTCAGGCAAAGTTGATAATCCATCATGTTTTCATAGGTAAACTTGACGCCTGCAAAATTGGGAATCAAGACATCTATTTCTTGCAGCAGTTCGTACATGGAAAAGTAAGCGCCTGTAAATGAAGGGATATGATAGTAGTAAAAAGGCATCTCCGGCACGGCGGAAGCCACTTCCCGGCAAAAACCGGCGAGGGCTTTTACATTCGCCGCCTTGAAATAATAGGGAGCGGTCAAGGCAACCGCATCCAGTTCGCATTCCTGCGCATAAAGGGCTAATTCTCTGCACTCCTGAATACAGGTGCCTCCCAGAAAAGCGATGATTTTGAAGTCGTGCGATTTGTGTTTACTCCAGGCTTTGTAAAGCCTCTTTTTCTCGGTCATGGTTAAAGCCGAACTCTCTCCGGTGGTGCCGCAAATAAACGCTCCGCCCAGATGATTCTTCTTATATACCGAAGCCTGTTTGTCAACCATCGGGATATTCAATTCTCCCGATTTATTGAAAGCCGTAAACGGCGCAGTTATTAAACCCTTAATTTTCATTATGTTACATATTTTTAAGATTCATATTTTATCAATTCATGCTTGCAAATGTACAAATAAATAATACATATTTTCACGTATTAAGAATTATTAACCATATTTTAAGAATTATTAACTGTATTTTCTATTATCATGTAGTATATAATATTTATCTTTGCCGAAAATTAATTCAATTTTTATGGAAAACGCAGATATTGGTTTAGTAGAACAGGTGCAGAAAAAGTTACTGCAATACATTGTGGAACAGAATATTAAGAAGGGAGAACAGTTTCCCAAGGAGAGCGAACTGGCTGACAAGTTAGGCGTCAGCAGGGTGATTGTGCGGGAAGCGTTAAGCAGTTTGCGGACGCTGGGATTTATCGAAACCCGCAAGAAAAGAGGGACAACCCTGATTTCTCCAGACGTATTCGGGGTGTTGAAAATCATCATCAATTCGGGAATCCTGGACGTTGATTCCCTGCGCGACCTTTACGAGTTGCGTCTGATGCTGGAAATCGGCATGTCCGATTTTATTTTTTTGCGAAAGACGGCAAACGATATGCAGTTGCTGGAAAACATTGTCAATCAGGAAAAAGAGGCGGCTACCACGGAGGAATCCATTCAACTGGACGTACTTTTCCACAAAACGCTTTATAAAATATCCGGCAACAAGAGTCTGGAAAGTTTTCAGAAACTGCTGGACGGATTATTTTCCATTTATGTGCCGCGCAAGAAAGACTGGCAGGTCAAACAGATCATCAGCCATGCCGGGCTGCTCGAAGTCCTCAAGTCAGGTACTCCGGACGCTTTTCGCATGGCAATGCGTTTGCACCTGAATACGCAATTTGAAAACATGGAGGAAGCCATGAGCCGGATACAGCAGAAGAAAAAGGCTAACCTGATGAATTAGAGGAAAATAAACGGAACCGACATGGAAACTGCATTGCTATTTTTATTGAAACTTTGTATCGGAGTTTTGCCTCCCTCTGCCGGAAAAACGGCACAGCCGGGAATTGCAGGTTCTTTTGCGGGATTGCATAACGGCGTTTTGCTGGTTGCCGGAGGCGCCAATTTTGAACAGGGTTATCCGTGGGACGGAGGCAAGAAGATTTATAAAAACGACATTTACATCTGTCGGAAAAAAGACAGCGGCGATTTGCAATGGCAGACTTTGGCAAGCCCTGTTTTTCCGGTGGAAGTTGCGTATGGCGTATCGGTGGAAACTCCCGAAGGAATCTGGTGCATCGGCGGACAGACTGCTTCCGGGATTTCAGCCGATATCCATTTATTGAGTTTTTCCCAAGAAACTTGACCCGGAAAATCCGTACGAAAACAGAGATCCCCGCTTCAAGGCAACCATCATCACTATCGGGACAATGTTTAACGGCAAAGTTGTTACGCCTGCCACCTACAACCGCTCCGGTTTCGGATTCAAAAAATATACGGTATATAAGGATTCTACCAACATTCCGGCTATTGCATCCGGTAATTCGGAGTTGAATTTCATCGTGTTGCGCTATGCCGATGTGCTGTTGATGTACGCCGAAGCCCAGAACGAAGCAAGCGGACCCGGCACGGAGGTTTATACGTATTTGAACGAAATTCGCAAAAGAGCCGGTATGCCGGATATTACGCCGGGATTGAGCCGGGAGGAATTGCGGCAGGAAATCAGGCACGAACGGAGAATCGAACTCGTCTGCGAAGGACTGTATTATTACGATATTCGCCGGTGGGGCATTGCGCAGGACGTCATGAACGGTCCCATTTTCAATGAAGCCGGCGTGCAGATTGACATGCGGGTATTCCAGAATCCGCGCGATTACCTGTGGCCCGTGCCTTCTGTAGCCATTGAATTGAATCCCAATTTATTGCCTCAAAATCCGGGATATAATCTATGATAGATAATGTGGCACGCGGATAAAATTGTTCGCGTGCTTTTTTGTCTTTTCGCAAAAACATAATAACTTTGCACAAAAAATTGAATACCCATGAAAAGATCCATTTATTTTCCCCTTTTAAGCGCGGCGGCTTGCAGCGGACTTGCCGGATGCCATTCCAAAGCCGAAAAACCGCAGCAGCAGCAACTGCCCAACATCATCTACATCCTCGCCGACGACTTGGGCTACGGCGACTTGGGATGTTACGGACAAACCCTCATTCAAACGCCCAACATTGACAAACTCGCCGCCGAAGGCATGAGATTCACCCGCCATTACGCGGGATGTACCGTCAGCGCCCCGTCGCGTTCGTCGCTGATGACGGGACTTCATACGGGACATGCGCCCATCCGCGCCAACAGTGCAAACATGGATATTCCTCCCGGCAATCCCCCGAAAAAGGAAGGGCAATATCCGCAACCCGGCGATACCTACACGGTTGCCAGAATGCTGAAAGCGGGCGGATACGCCACAGGCTGTTTCGGAAAATGGGGACTTGGATATCCCGGCTCGGAAGGCGCGCCCGAAAATCAGGGCATTGACGAATTTTTCGGATACAACTGTCAGGCGCTGGCACACAACTACTATCCCTATTATCTCTGGCACAACAAAGATACCGTATGGCTGAAAGGCAACGAAGGCGCACAAAAGAACGATTTTTCGGCGGATATCATTCACCGGGAAGCGATAAAATTTCTCCAAAACAATAAAAACCGTCCTTTCTTCGCCTACCTTTCCTACACCCTTCCCCATGCCGAACTCGTCAGCCCCGACGACAGTATTTTAGCCATGTACAAAGGCAAATTTCCCGAAACACCGTATCGGGGCGTGGACAGCGGAAAAAACTACCGGTTGGGTCCCTACGAAAGCAGTTTGCAGCCGAAAGCCGATTTTGCCGCGATGATAACCCGGTTCGACAGTTACGTGGGTGAAATCATGGACGAGTTGAAACGTTTGGGACTGGATGAAAATACGATTGTGATTTTCGCCAGCGACAACGGACCGCACCACGAAGGCGGCGCCGACCCGGACTTTTTCAAAAGTTACGGTCCTCTGCGCGGCACAAAGCGCGACATGTATGAAGGCGGTATCCGTGTGCCGATGATTGCCCGGTATCCCGGAAAAATCAAAGCCGGAAGCGTGTCCGACCATGTTTCGGCGTTCTGGGACGTGATGCCCACCCTCGCCGAACTGACCGGTACGAAAGCCGCAGAACATACCGACGGAATATCCTTCGTTCCAACCCTGCTCGGTCAATCCGAAAAACAGCAGAAGCATGACTATCTGTACTGGGAATTTCACGAACAGGGCGGTAAAATTGCCGTTACAAAAGGAAACTGGAAAGCAATTTGGCTGAATACCAACAATCCCCAAAAAACGGCGGTTGAGTTATACGACTTGTCGAATGACCTGCACGAAGACCATAATCTTGCTCGACAGCATCCCGAAATCGTTGCCGAATTGGACCGAATCATGCGGAAATCGCATACCGATTCGCCCGCGTTTCCGCTTTCGCTGCCGGCTGCCGTGCAATAAAAGATTATGTATATCCCTATTCATACCCCAAACATCTTTTCAATCCCAACGGGTGGGGTGTAAAAAATATGGGGGTTTATTTTTCAAAAATACGTTCAAAAATTATCACGCAATGAAACCTCATTTTTACCTAATTCCCAAAACAAAACAACCTCAGTAGATGTGACATCACCACCACCATCAACCTCATTACCTCATTATCATGCGATTAATGAGGTAATGAGGTTACTGTCTCCGTCCGTTATTTTTCTACCGGGGTTGTTTTGTAGAAAAAATGAGGTAAAAATGAGGTTTTTCCATTTCCAAAAAAGAACGGATAATTTTTTACTCAAAACCACACATATTTTACACCCCACCCAACGGGATTGCATGTTTATAGAAAATGTCATGTTTCAACCTCCGTTCGACTCCGAAGGAGTCGTATATTAACCCGAATTGTGTTTTCTATAAATATTTGAATCCTTTGGATTCATTATTGCACTATTTTTAGGTGTTTATACGGAGATTCATTGAAAAGATTCAGGTATAAAACCATGAAAATGAAAAGAAATTAGTCCGGTTCCGTCGTTTTCATCACCGGTCGTTACAGATAATCTGCCGGGAAGGTTGAATCCTGTTTTTACCTCCCCTGCATTTGGAATAGTCGAAAATTCCATCTACTTTTGCCATCACAAATGGTGCAGGGAGAAATAATCGCCTTGTGCAGTTTTTTGATTTTCAGAAGTTTCCTAAACTCTATGGAACAGGATTCGGAAATAGTAAAAGGTTTAAAAGCCGGACAGGATGCCGCATATAGACATCTGTACGAACATCACTACAAGGCGCTTTGTACGGTTGCTTTTGAATACGTAAACGACAGGCTGGCGAGCGAAATGATTGTCAGCGACGTGATTTTTGCGATCTGGCAGAACCGGAACTATCTGGAAATCAACACATCGCTCAGGAGTTATCTGGTAAAATCCGTCCGTAACCGGAGTCTCAATTACCTGGCACAGGCGGAACGGCAGGAAACACTGCGGCAACACATTGGAAAGGAAATTGAAACGGGACAGATGGATGATTCGGATAACCCGCTGACACAACTGATCGAAAAAGAACTGGATAAAAAAATAAACGACAGCATCGAAGCGCTATCCGAACAGACCCGCAAGATATTCTGCATGAGCCGTTTCGACAATCTAAAATATGAAGAAATAGCCGATAAAACCGGCGTATCCGTTGATGTCGTCAAATATCACATCAAATCGGCGCTCGCCCGGTTGCGCATCTCACTGAAAGAATATTTTTAGAAAAAATTTACCCTAAATCCGTTTTCGTTTGTCTTTATGGTGAAAAGCAAAAAAGCATGGAGACATACGATCACGATAAGGAATACGGGTTTGGTTTGATTATGAACCACTTGACAGGAGCGCCTTCCGGCGACGACTTGGACGAATGGCGGAAAGCGTCGGATGAAAACGAACAACTGTTCGTTCAAATGCAGAAAATATGGAATGCGCTGAGCCTGTCCGACCGGAATGAAATGTTCGACGGACAGCGGGCATATCATCTGTTCCGCGAACGGATTGAGGCGGAAAACCGCATGGCAGAACGCATTCCGCTGAATCCGTACCGCCTGTTGCGCCGGGTAGCCTCGTATGCCGCCGTTGTGATTCCGTTCGTTATCCTGACAACGTACCTCGCCTATCGCCATTTTGCACCGGAACCGGCGCCGGAAGCAATGCCGTATTCGACGGAAGTTACCGTGCCTTACGGCTCAAAAACCCAATTGAGTTTGCAGGATGGAACGAAAATCTGGCTGAACGCCGGTTCGCACCTTCAATACAATTCCCAATTCGGACAGACCAACCGTTCGCTCACGCTGTCGGGCGAAGCATATTTTGAAGTGGCGAAAAACGAAAACCTGCCATTCATCGTGGATGCGGAGGGATTGAAAATCAAGGTTCTGGGCACGCATTTCAATGTCAATGCCTACGGGAAAAACAAAGCCGTGGAAGTTACTTTGCTCGAAGGCGCTGTGGAAATGATTGCGGGTAAGGAAAAAACCGTGCTCCAACCCGGCGACAAGGCACAATACAATACCGCCACCCGCAAAGTATCCGTTCAGACCGGTTTCGAGCCGCAATCCGCCGCTCCGGCAAGTAACGGCATCACCGCCGATTCCCAAACAGCCGCAGCAGCCGCATCAGCCGCCACCGGCGAAGTCCTTGCATGGATAGACAACCGGCTGGTATTCAACGGAGAAACTTTTGAACAAATTATCTGGACGCTTGAACGGAATTATAACGTCAAAGTGAATATCCACGATGAACAAATCAAAAAACGGCGGTTTGCCGGCGATTTCAAAAACAACGAAACGATTGAGCAGATATTCAACGTGATGTCCGTCAACGGAAAGTTCCGGTATAAAATCAAGGGAAACATTATAGATGTCTATTAATAAGGAAATTATAAACCGTTAAATCATTTTTGCCTATGGAAAAATCACAGTAACATGACAACAAAAAGAATCGGAAAATGCGGCCACATCTTCCGATTCGGAAGAATTCAAAATTAATCACTAAACATAAGTTTAACTTTAAAATTCGAAACAAATGTACAAGAAAAATTATAAACAAAAAAAAGAAAATCTAAAAAAAAGAAAATTTAACCTTTCAAAAATTTTTAATGTCGTGAAAATAAGTGTTTTATTACTTTGCGTGGAAATATTCTCGTTATCGGCTTCGGTCTATTCGCAGGACGTCCGGATTTCCGTCCGGCTGGAGAACAAGCCGGTAAGCGACGTCTTCACCGCCATCAAGACGCAGACCGATTATTCGTTCTGGTACGACGTCAAGGATGTGGATGTCCATCAGCCTGTTACCCTGTATGCCGAAAACGAAACGGTCAAGACGGTTTTATCGCAGGCATTGAAAGAGCAGGACGTAGATTTCGCCGTGTACGGGAATCATATCATCATCGCCAAAAAGGGCACGCTGGTATTGCAGCAGGAAATTACCGTCTCCGGAACCGTTACCGACCAGAACGGCGAGCCGCTGCCAGGCGTGAGCGTAATCGTCAAGGGCACAACCATCGGAATATCAACCGACGCGGACGGGAAATATTCCATCAGCATCCCCGACCGGGAGGCGGTGCTTGCGTTTTCGCTGATCGGGTACTTCCGTCAGGAAGCGGCTGTTGGAGAGCAAACTACGATTAATGTCAGTTTGGTGGAAGACACGCAGGCGCTCGATGAAGTGGTGGTAATCGGCTACGGTTCCGTCAAAAAGAGCGACCTGACCGGCTCGGTATCTTCAGTGAGCAATAAAGACTTCGGCGATGTGGCAGGAAATATCAACATCGCATACCTGTTGGCAGGGAAAGCGTCAGGAGTTGATGTAGCAGGCACTACGATACGCATCCGGGGAGTAACATCCCTGAACAATACCGACCCGTTGATTATTGTGGACGGTTTCATGGGCGGAACGGCAGTTCCCGATGATATAGAAAATATCGAGGTACTTAAAGATGCTTCATCCACAGCCATCTATGGTTCCCGCGGCGCCAACGGCGTAATACTTATTACAACCAAAAGCGGTAAACCGGGACCTTTGAAATTCCAAGCCAATGTCCACACGGACTTTAACTTCTGGCCTAAAAAATGGGACATGTTGAATGCGTCGGAATACGTTGATTTTTTAACAGAATCATATAGCAACGCGAACCTGACGATTCCCCCCAATTTGTTGAAACCCGAATCAAGAATTGATGTAACCGACTGGCAGGATGTACTGCGCAAGACAGGACGCCAGACGCAGGCAAATCTAAGTTTTTCAGGTGGCTCCGAAAAGGCTGTATATTCGCTTTTTATGAATTACAGATTCGGTGATCCTTCCTTAACAATAGGAGCTCCGACAACGAATAACTTTGTAAGTATGCGCAATAAATTCGATTTCAAGTTGACGAAGTGGTTGAAAGTTGGAACGAATTTTTACGCCGACTACAGCGCTACTGATGGAGCGGGACAAGTAAGAGCGAACGACGCATACGTTTCCGCACCTTATATCCCTGTTTTGGATCCTGCCAATACAGCGGGTACGGGATACGGTGACAGCGATCTGCAACTTGACGGAGTGGCGATAGCTAACCCATTGGCATTTGCCGAGTTATTGGACGTAGAAAACCTGGCTTTTAACTATAAACCGGATATCTGGGCAGAAATAGAGCCGGTCAAAGGTCTTGTCTATCGCGTGCAAGCCGGGGTCAGCGGCTCATTTACTTATAATTCGTCTTGGCAGCCTGATCTCGTTTATGGCGGGAAATCACAAAATTTGATAAGCACATTGCAAAAGAGCCACTCCTTTGCGTTCGTACCGCTCGTGGAAAACTACCTCACCTGGTCAAAAGTGATTGGGAAACATGATTTTTCATTGATGGCGGGTAATTCATGGCAAAATTACGTCCAGCGGGGGAGTTTATCGGCATCGGGAACCAATTTTGCGGATTACACCATCAAAAACATCATGCAAGCCAATAACAGGCAGGTACTCTCCCAGACTTTCAGTACAGGCGCTTACCTGTCATACTACGGACGTGTTAATTATCAATTCAACAACAAGTACCTGCTGACTGCCAATATCCGTGCCGACGGCTCGCCCAGATTTGCTCCCGGCAATCGGTGGGGCTACTTCCCTTCGGTAGCGGCAGCCTGGAAAATGCATGAGGAAAGTTGGATTAAAAACCTTGGTGTTTTCGACCAGTTGAAGTTGCGTGCCGGTTACGGCGAATCGGGTAACGACGCTATCGGCGATTTCAGGTATCTGTCAAAAGTGCATAGAACGGCGGGAGTATATTATCCATTAGGCGATCCCGGTGAAAAAAATCAGGGTGCTACCGTGCGCACGGCTGCGTCTTCAAACATCAAGTGGGAAAGCGTCATTTCGCGTACCGTCGGATTGGATATGGCGTTTTTAAAAAACAGGCTCACCGCCACTGTTGAATATTTCAGCAAAAGCACGAATGACATCCTGTTTAATGTTCCCATTCCCTTTTCGATGGGTTATGGAGCGAGTAATTCTCTCTCTTCCGGATCGGCTATTGTCAATGCCGCCAGTGTAACCAATACCGGATTTGAATTGGTAGCCGGTTATCAAGGTAACATCGGAAAACTGAATTATTCGGTAAACGGCAACTATACCCATGTGCGTAACAGAGTTACTTCCTTAGGCGATGGAGAACCCTACGTAGCCAGTTTAGGTTATGTACAAAACGCCTCATACGCTGTATCCCGGACGGAAATAGATCATCCTATCGGCTATTACTGGGGGTTCATCGCAGACGGTATTTTCGAAACGCAGGCTGAATTGGACGCCGCCAACGCCGCTGCCCAAGCCAAAGGCTTTGATTTTTATCAGGAAGCAGCCACACGTCCCGGCGACGTACGGTTCAGGGATTTGAACGGAGACGGTACCGTGGACTGGGACAATGACCGGACGGAAATAGGAAGTCCCATACCGGTACATAATTTTGGTTTAAACCTGAACCTTTCCTATCAGGGATTCGATTTCGGTATGCAAATGCAGGGAATTGCCGGATCGTATCTGTGGAATAGTAATTATGGCTTAATCAGCAGTAGCCGTGCAGGTAATAAGGATGCTTATGTTCTGAACAGATGGAAAAGCGAGCAGGAACCCGGGAACGGCAAGGTGCCAAGAGCCATTATCGGTGACCCGGCGCAAAACGACCGCCCTTCCACGCTCATTATGCAAAAAGCCGATTATCTGAAAATAAGGTTTTTATCCGTAGGATATACCTTGCCCAAAAATTTAGTACAAAAAATGGGCTTGGATAATCTCCGGATCTATTGCGCCGCCGAAAATCTATATACATTTACAGGGTTCACGTTTGGCTATGATCCCGATGTAAACAGCAGCGGCGACGATAACCTGACAAGAGGGTATTATAATGTGACGAACACGCCGCGTCCGAGAACATTTGCCATCGGTATCCAATTCGGCTTATAATACATTTAATATTAATTAATTAAATAATAATAACATCATGAACTATAAAAAAAATATATTTATTGTCAAATGTTTACTGGTAGGGGTATTTTTCACCGTATCCTGTAATTCAGACATATTGAACTACGATGATCCCAACAACATTGATACCCAGACCTATTTCAAGACGCCCGAACAAATACGGGAGGCAGCCAACGCCACCTATGTCGGGATACTTACCGAGAGAATGTTTGGAGGATACTGGCATTCCATGTTCGACGTCATGGTCAATGAAGCCGCTCCGACAGCCAATGCCGAAGCCGTTGTCATACCGTTCTGGAGATTTGAATATAATTCCAGCAATCAGGCTATTCTGAATTTATGGCGCATGTGCTACCGCATAATTCTCCGCGCCAACCTGACCATTGATATGGGGGAGGCTTATTTAGCCGAACATGGAGATGAGAATGAGATGGTAAAGCAATCCATCGGAGAAGCGCATTTCCTGAGGGGATGGGCGTACTGGCAACTTGCCTTTCACTATGGCAGAGTGCCGCTCAGACTGACTTACGAACAGGGAGGAAACGAACACGCTCCCCGGGCGAACACCGTTGAAGAAGTCTGGGAGGTTGCCGAAGCTGACTTTAAGGCGGCACAAACAGTACTGCCCGTATCGTGGGACAGTAAAAGCATAGGGCGCGCAACCTCCGGAGCGGCTACCGGTTTTTTGGGAAAATTATATCTGTACACCAAAAAATATGCCGAAGCAGAAGCAGAATTTGCCAAAATGACGCCTAATTATTCATTACTCCCCGGCGATCAATGGTTGGACCTGTTCGGCGAAGCCCGTCAAAATGGCGTCGAAAGCGTTTTCGAGATACAATTCCAACATTATAACGGCGAGGGTACATCATGGTATTTGAACGATTTGGAAGACGCCGCAACTGTCTATTCAAGGAATACAATGCACCCCCGTCTGTATAGTTGGGCAGGATGGAACAACTGGTATTTCCCCGCCAAGCGGAAATATGATTTCATCTATGCAGATGAAGCCGGGAACGAATACATTGATCCCCGGGCGGCGCTCACTTTTTATGAACCGGCAGACGGTATCGGCGATGATACGGATGGTATTGGAGATGACACATGGTGCGACTTTTGTCCTGCTCCCGGTGGAAGACCCTTTACGCAAACCAACCTTTCATACAAGAAAATTCTGAACGCTGAATATAAGGTAAGTGAAGATGCTCTTGCTTCCAATAACAATGTTCAGATGCGTTATGCCGACGTTTTGTTGATGCGTGCCGAATGCGCCCTGTTGGGACCGGGTTCCGATGTGGCAAAAGCGCTTGGTTTCATCAATGAAGTACGCCGCCGGATAGGCGCTTTCGAGTACCAAAGAACATACACGGCAGATCAGGCGTTCGAGTTGCTCGTACGCGAGCGGAATCTCGAACTGATGGGAGAGCATCACCGGTTCAACGATTTGAAACGCTGGGGGATTCTCAAGGAAACCATGGATCCTGAACTGATCGCCAACGGAGCCACGCCCATGGATCCTAAATATTATATGTTTCCCATTCCCTTACAGGAGATTGAAGTAAACCTTGCAATAGAAACGCCGGAAAACGGATGGAATTAATATGAATATATATAAGGGGATTCCGATACAATATGGTGGAGGAATCCCTTTATAAAAATTGATGATATTTTTAAAAAAAATCCGGTGATCTCAGGTGCCTGCATATTGATACCCTTAAATAGTTCTCTATTGCCTGATATGAAATACAGTTTCGGCTATCTGGAAGCCGTGAGGGATGTGATGGATGGGAAATACGACAGATACATCAAAACCCAAAATGTAAATCGTTAAATAATTATAAATCAAAAATTAAGGAATTGTCTGAAAATAATATCATCAAAATCTGACTCTGCAGTTCTCTGTGTCTTCTCTGCGTAACCAAGCAGTGACGCGGAGGGACGCAGAGAAAACGCAGAATTATATGGAGTTTTTTTAATAAAATCATCAAATTTTCAATGACCAAATCAAAAATAAACATGACAAAGAAACAATCAATAAGCCTGAATATTTCCGCAGGCGAATTTACCGCCATTGTCGGTCCGTCAGGCTCGGGAAAAACCACGCTGCTTACCCTTATTGGCAGCTTGGATGCGCCTACTTCGGGCAATCTGTACTTGGACGGAAAAGACATCTCACTTTTGAAAGAAAGGGAAATGACCGCCTTCCGTTTGCACCACATCGGAACCAAACAGGAGGGCGTAACGTTCGTATTCTCAACCCACGCCCCCCGTATTGTAGCCAAAGCACGGCGGATTATTACGCTGGAAGACGGAAAAGTGGTGAGTGATGTAAGCAAATGACTTTTTGAATAAATAATTATCTAAAATATAGAACCAATGAGAAGTATGACTTTAAAAGTATTGATATTGGCATTTGCCGTTTTGATGCAACACAATGCCGCATTTACGCAAACTATTTCGGAAAACGTTCAACAGAAAGTAACGCAAGAACAATTTTTTGTCCCCAACTTCAAAAACAATCCGTTGCCGAAATATCCGAAAACGCTCAAAATTCTGGGTGTCGGCAACAGTTTTACCGACGATGCGATGCAATACCTTCCCAACTTGCTTGAAAGCGCGGGTATCAACAATGTAACACTGGGTAAGATGTCGATAGGCGGCTGCTCGCTCGAACGGCACTATAATATGTATGTGCAGGATACGGCGGCATACACATATGTTAAATCAATTGAGGGCAAGAACATTTGGAGCGAACCGGTGAAGACCACCTTCAAACAGGGCGTTGGCGACGAAAACTGGGATGTCATCATCATTCAGCAGGTATCGCAAAATGCCGGTATCTACCAAACGTACCAGCCTTACCTGAACGACCTGATTGACGTCATCAGGGCGAACTGCACCAACGCAGGCGTGACGCTCGGCTGGCAAATGACATGGGCTTACAGTACGAACTCAAACCATGACGGTTTCGCCAATTACAATAAATGTCAAACAGAAATGTACCAAGCCATCGTAAATGCCGTGAAAACCATGACGGTAATGACAGGCATTGACCTTGTCATTCCATCCGCCACAGCGATACAAAACCTTCGGGGAACTTCGGTCAACAATGCCCCTGCCGACCTGACAAGAGACGGTTCCCACATTGATTTCGGCGCCGGACGATATACGCTGGCTTGCACATGGTTTCAGGCGTTAATTGCTCCATGTCTGGGAAAAACTATTGTCGGAAATACATGCAGGATAGACAACGGCAACGTGCCCGTAACCGAGGATAATTTTCTTATGTGCCAGAAAGCGGCGCAGTTTGCTTGCAGCCGCCGGTTTGAGGTTTCGATATTGGAAAAATAAACAGAAATGCATTATAATCTTGACGTTTTTACATGGTTCTCGCATCTTCATATAGAGATAATTGTATTTTCTCTGATTCATTTATGGGGGACTACGGCTTTTTTTATATAAACATAACTATAAATTTTGACGCCACAAAAGTATAATGAAAAAATGACATGATGAAATTTTTCCAAGAATATTCTGGGACTATAAATGACTTTTGCCACTTTATCAACACCCCCCTGATTTTATAATACCCTGAATATTAGAAATATAAAATTTCACCCACATATAATTTTGGGCTTTTGGAGGCATTTTTATGGGGAAAAATCGGCAAGTTGGGTTAAGATCAACGAAAAAAAGATCCAATTAAAAAAAGGGGAGAATTATTTCTCCAAGATCAATAATTTGCAAATTCCGCAAAAACACCCTACCTTTGCAAATTCTTTAGATCTTAAAGTCATGAAAAGATATTTTTCCCTAATATGAGCCCTGTCGGGTGCTGTCGCCTGCATGCAACCGCGCCCGGCTCAAACCTGCGACACGTATGCCGAAGCCGCCGACCCCGCTCCCGATACCTTAGCCGACTGGAGCAGCATCTCCAATCAACTGAACGCCTCGTTCGGCACGACAG
>JAITMT010000261.1 GCA_031277235.1 Tannerella sp. | reverse complement strand
CGGTCGTAGAAATAGACGCAAGCCTTCGGATTGTTGCGGAACTGCCTGACACGCATGGACGGGCTGTTGGTGTGCCAGTAAAATGTTTTGATTCCTTCGCGCTTCACGGGCGCAAACATCGCCTTGGTGTTCGGATAACCGTTTTCATCGATGGAACTGACCAGACTAATACTCTGTTTCTCAATTAAATTACTGATTGTCTCTGCCGGATTATTCATTTTTTTTACTTTTTATGAGTTTATAATGCCGCAAAGGTATGCACTTTAGTGTTCGCGGTTATGACATAAAAACGGGAAGAAACGGCACTTTTCACGGTTTATCAGCGTTTTTCCTGTATTCCGCAGGAGTAGCGCCTGTCTGTTTGCGAAAAAAACGGATAAAGTAGGACAATTCGTCAAATC
Source organism: Tannerella sp. (assembly GCA_031277235.1). Classification (GTDB taxonomy): domain Bacteria; phylum Bacteroidota; class Bacteroidia; order Bacteroidales; family Tannerellaceae; genus Tannerella. The sequence continues at coordinate 8,920 of JAITMT010000261.1, read as the reverse complement.
CCAGTTCACAGGCTATTTCTGAGATTTGCAAACCCGTGTATAGCAGCATTTTCTTGGATTCCAACACGATTCTGTTCTGAATATACTGTTTGGCGCAGTCGCCCGTTGCCTTTTGGACGATTTCGTTCAGATAGTTTGGTGTAATACACAATTTGTCAGCATAATAAGAGGTAGTGTGGTGATCTTTGAATCCGGAATTTACCAGTTCGGCAAACTTGTCCATGTACGGATTCACCGGTTGCTGGTTTTCGCCGGAACGGGACAAGTTGCCGGAAGCCGTGTAAGTCCGGTGCAGCAACATCAGCGTTTCATAAAGCAATGCTCTCAGTAGATGCCTGTCTTTCAACGGATACGCATCTATTTCCAGCTTGATGTTTTTCATCAGACCGAGAATCCGTTTATAAATGTCTCCTTTTAGACTCAATCGGGATGAAGCGTCGGATTGAAAAAAGGATAAATGCTTCAAAAACAGCGGATCATTGAAAAACGAAAGCAAAAATTCCTCCTCAAAAATCAGGGCAAAACCGTCGCTGATATGATCCTTGTCCCAATGCCGGATATCTCCCGGACGGGAAAAAATCAAGTCACCCTCATTCACGCGGTATTCACGATTATTAATTCTGAAAAAACCTTCACCGCACGTAATCAGCGTAATATCGTAATAAGTCAAGGTGTGTACCGGATGTTTGGCCACAAATTTCTTCACGTATGGTAACGTCACGACGTCTATCAGTAGTTCGTCGCCATATTTTGTTTTGTGAAAGGTGTATTGCGGGATGGATGGCATGTGCTTAAATCACCTTAAAAGCATATCCCTGTTCGCGCAGCCATTCGATGGATTTCGGGAGGGCTTCCTCGATGCGCCCTACGGCTTTCAGGGAATCGTGGAAAACGATGATGGAGCCGTTTCGGGTGTAGCGTTTCACATTGTTGAACACGCCGTTTGCCGTCATGTGCGGACTGTAATCGCGCGTTACCACGTCCCACATGATGACTTTGAACAGTTTGCGCAGGCGGAATACTTGCGGGATGCGCATGTGTCCGTGCGGCGGACGGAACAAATTGCTGTCTATCCATTTGGCGGCTTCGGTGACGTTGCGCACGTAGTTTTTCGACCGGAACCGGATTCCCTGAATATGATTCTGCGTATGATTCCCGACTTTGTGACCCCGTGCTATCAATTCGCGATACAGTTCGGGATATTTTCTGACGTTGTCGCCCACGCAAAAGAAAGTGGCTTTTATGTTGTATTGGTCAAGGATATCAAGTATCCGTGGCGTCATTTCGGGAATGGGACCGTCGTCAAAGGTCAAATATACACATTTTTGCTCGCCTTTAGCCGCCGGTATTCGCCAAAACGTCCCCGGAAATAGCCAACGGTAAATCCGGGGAGGTTGTTCTATGATCATGGGTTATCCTGATTATTGATTGGTAGCGGGCCGGAATTGCGCACTGTATTGATTGAATTCTTCGATATACGGGTTGGCAAATTCCTGATCAAACTGATAAGTTGATCTTAAAATACTTCCCAACATTCCCATCTCATCTTCCAATTCTCCCATAATGGTTTTCTTTTTCGACGGACCGAGGCGGAGCATCCAGTTAATATTTGTCATACCGTTATCAAGAATTTCCCTGAGAATCGCCTGCGCTTTTTCTTTCTGACCCAACTGATAATACTGGAGAGCGAGATTGAACGAACTGTAATCGTGCGGCGCATTCCCGGAGGGAAATACTTCGATACATTTGTCGAGTACCTGCAAGGCTTTATCCGGTTTGCCTTCGCGCATCAAATTGCCGGCAAGGTCGGTGAATATTACCGAGCGTTGCGATTTCACCATTCTCATAATCGTTTCGTCAATATAGACGCCCGGTTTGTCGAGCCCGCCCCATTTGAACTTGTTCATCACGTTGTCATACATTTTTTCCGTATTGACCGACAGCGAATCGTTGTTTGTCCGGAACGGTACAACCTGGAACGCCATACCCGTTTTTTGCAGATTGTTGCCAAAGAGTTGATAAACATTGGCAGGTACGGTAATGGCAAAATAAACGGAACGTTGCCACTGGTTGGTATTGACTATATCCAGCATGATGGCGTCGCACTTGGTAATGGCTGCTCTGCCGTCCAGACTGATATTCATTTCCTTTTCGACAAACGGAAGATATTCCTTGCTTATCGTATTACCGCTCACGACCTTATCCGAATCAATTTTCATCACCAACTGCGTGGTGGGAATAAAATCTATCAATTCATCGCCATAGTTTCTTTTGGTTTTCGGATCGTTGCTTCGGGCGAAATTGAGCGCTACAGTCAGGTCTACAGGTCGTTTTACCTGGTCGTCTATATACAAAAAATCTCTCGTCCCCATGATATAATCCTGGTACGTCCACGAAATCGGTAGCGGAGAAGAGTTATAAGCCTGTCTTTTCATTTGATTGATATACCAGTCGGTTTGCAGATAACTGGTGTTGGCAACCCGGACATCCGTGCGAATGCCTTCGACTTCCTGCGCATACCATAGGGGGAAAGTATCGTTATCGCCGTGCGTAAAGATGATGGCGTCGGGGTCGCACGATTCGAGATAGTTGCGGGCAAAATCGCGCGCTGCATAGCGTCCCGAGCGGTTGTGGTCGTCCCAGGTCTGCGAAACCATCTGTACCGGAATGAGCACGCATACGGCGGACGCCACGGCGCCTGCTATGGTCGGACTGAGTTTCAACTGTTTTTCCAACACTCTGGCAACCGCCGCCACGCCGATTCCTATCCATATACAGAAGGCGTAGAACGACCCTGCATACGCATAATCCCGTTCACGTGGCTGATAGGGCGTTTGGTTGAGGTACAGCACGATGGCGATACCCGTCATGAAAAACAGGGAGAACGTAATCAGAAAACTCTGAACGCCTTTTTCTCCGCGGAAAAATACCTGGTACACAATACCGAGTATTCCGAGCAGCAACGGAAGCAGGTAGTATTTGTTGTGTCCCTTGTTATTTACCATATTTGCCGGCATATCGTCCTGAGGTCCGATCAATCCGGCATCCAGGAATTTGATACCGGTTATCCAGTTGCCGTTCAACAGATTGCCATATCCCTGAATATCGTTTTGCCTGCCGGAGAAATTCCACATAAAATAGCGCCAGTACATGAAATTCAACTGATAATTGAAGAAAAAGCGCAGGTTTTCGGCAAACGTGGGTTTCATCACCGTCTTTGTCCCGTTACCCGTATTGATTTTCACCGGTGTTCCCTTTACATTGCCCCAATTCTGGTATCCTGTAATATGACTCTGTTCCTGTGAACTATGCATACGCGGAAAAAGCATGCAGGTTTCCTTGATATATACAAATTCCTGATTCCGGTCGGAAATATAATATCTGTCTTTTTCATTCGGATTTGTCTTGATGATACGCGACCAGGTAGGCACGCCGCCGCGCATTTTCGGGACCATGTATCTACCTTTGAGTTCACGCTCAAATTCAGATACATACGTACGACCGTACAGTAGCGGTGTTTGACCGTACTGCTCGCGTGCCAGGTAACTGCGCAAGGAAAAAATATCGCTGGGATGGTTTTGATTCATCGGTGTGTCGGCAGTTGCGCGTATCAGGATCAGTGCAAATGTAGAATAGCCTATCACAATAACCATCAGCGAAATAAGTACCGTATTGACGGTCTTTACCTGTATCTTTTTGGAGTTAAACAGATAAATCGTCAATGCCGCTATCAGTATGAATCCCAGCCAATAACCGCTTCCCAGGAAAGGAATACCCAGCAACGATATCGAAAGAATCAACGCCAGTTTCATGCGCTTTTCGTTCGGTTTTGGCTGCACCGTCTCCCAAATACCCCAAATCAGCGTTGCCGCAATAATGATAATATAAGCATATACGCCTGAATTGTAAGGCATTTTCAGCGTATTGACAAAGAACAGTTCAAACCATCCGACTATTTCAACCAGTCCCTGCACGATACCGTACATCATAATCGCCACCATCGCAAACGAAACCAGCAAGGCGTAAATTGTACCTTTCAGCGTGGGATTCGGGAATTTTTTATAGTAATAAACGAGGACGATTGCCGGGATGCAAAGCAGGTTCAAGAGGTGAACGCCGATGCTCAATCCCATCAGATAGGCAATCAGGATAATCCAGCGGTCGGCATGCGGTTTGTCGGCATGCTCTTCCCATTTGAGAATCAGCCAGAAAACGACTGCCGTAAACAGGGAAGAAGAAGCGTAAACCTCGCCTTCCACAGCGCTGAACCAGAACGTGTCGCTGAACGTGTAAGCCAAAGCGCCTACCAGACCTGCGCCCAGCACCGTAACTGTCTGTGCCAGAGTCATCTCCCGCTCTTCCTTCACCAGCAACCGGCGGGCAAGATGCGTAATCGTCCAAAACAGGAACAGGATCGTGAATGCGCTGGCAAGGGCTGACATGGCATTGATCATCAATCCCACATACTCGCTTGAGGACAAATGCGACATGATGTTTCCCATCAGCATGAAGAGCGGCGCTCCGGGCGGATGTCCCACTTGTAATTTATAGGCAGATGTAATAAATTCACCGCAGTCCCAAAAACTCGCGGTAGGCTCGATGGTCGTGAGATAAGTTACCGCCGCAATGGCAAAAACCATCCAACCCGTTACGTTGTCAAGCAATCTGAATCGTCTCATTTTTATCTATTTTTTCTTCTTTTTGTCTGTTTATTGTATCGTAAAAGCCTGCAAAGATACGAAAATATGCTTGTTTAGAAAACGTTATTTGAAAATAATTATTGCACGACCTGAAATTTTTATGTTTTTTTAAGAAAAAGACACAGATTTTTCATGCGCTTGTCGGTTTTTAATACATCTAAAATAAACGGTTTGCAATGAATTTACACAAAGAAAAAGATATGCTGATAATCCTTTGCAAGCGGAGCACATAAACTTCAAAAAAACAGCATCCAACTAAAACCTGATTTTATAGACCTAAAAAACCTCAGTAGCAAATAAATACGCTTCGCTCGCCTACGGAGGGACTGTTTCCGCACGGGATACCGATGAATTTAGATTTAATGTTGAATTTTACTCAAAAAAAAGTTTGTGTAAAAAACTTCACACAAACTTTTCCGAAATTTTACAAATCTAAAAATCAATCAACTTGCCTCATTTTCCTTCTTCTTCGACATCCTGTTCTCGATGATGAAAGACACAATCAATCCCAATCCGCCGAAAAGCAATACCGACGCGCCGTAGCCTACTCCGATAAGGTTTTCCGTTTGCCAATTGCCTAAATCTTCAAAGGAATTTCCATATCCCGAAATAACCATAAGGTGCAAAAAGAATCCCACCAACAGCCCCAACCCGATACCGATAAGCAAACTGCCGATTCTAAGCCCCAGAAAAGATTTACTTTTCAGCGCAGGCAACAGCGAATTGAACTGCGCCTTAAAAATATTGGGATCGGCAGGCGCCAGGTTCATTCCCAGTTTCTCAATCATTCTCAGACGTTCCTGTTTCCGCACAAACAGTTCAAACGTCATGTAAATAAAGTAAAACGTAATCCCTGTCGTTAAGGGTGTAATAATAAAATCAAAAAATCTCATAGTCGTAAAAATTTAAAATGTTAGTAACTCTGACCATTTGACGCAATTTTTTGAAAAGGTTACACTTTTTGGGGAAAAAATCAAAAAAAATTTTTACCTTTGCCGAACTGTAACCTTTTTGGAAGGTTTGCGTCTAATGGCATAGAATGGAAAGACTGCCTGATAATTATTACGTGGAGAAGATCCGCAATGGAGAAACCGACGGTTTTGCTCCCTTGCTGGAGCGGTATAGCAAACAGGTTTTCGCGATGATAGTCAGGATAGTAGAGAACAAGGAAGACGCCGAAGAACTGACGCAGGACGTGTTTATGAAAGTCTATCGCAACCTGGATGCGTTCAAGGGCGAAAGCAGTTTTTCGACGTGGCTGTACCGGATTGCCTACAATATCGCCGTTTCGGCGACGCGAAAAAAGTCGAACGAAGTGACGGCGATTGACGAGGAAATGATGGAAAGAGTTTCGGATATGGCGGAAGACGAGTTTTCGGACGAAGACGCATCAGCGAAAAGGGCTGATTATCTGAACATGGCGCTCGACAAATTGCCGCCCGACGAAAAAGCGATCGTACTGATGCATTACAGGGATGAACGCTCGATGGAGGAAATCGCCGAAATAACGGGGCTGTCGGCAACGAATGTAAAAACAAAAATTTTCCGGATTCGGAAAAAATTATGGATATTGATAAAGAAAATAGAAGAAAGTGAGGAAATATGAAAATAGAAGATACAATGCGAAAACTTTTTGCGCAACTGCCTGAAGAACAGTTGCCTCCCGATTTTAACCGCAACATGATGGAGAAAATCCGTCTCGAAGCCGTAAAACGGGCAAAAGTCGAAAAGTTGAAAAATATATTGGGCTATGTGCTGGGCGGGGTTATCATGGTAACTGCCGCCGTCCTGGCGTTTTATTTCACCGGTTTCAAGTTTCAACTGCCCGAATTTGATTTGCCCGACTTCTCGTCGCTGCGGTGGACGTTTGCAAAACCGGATTGGGAAGTGCTGAAATCGCCGTCGTTTCTGTTCAGTTTTTATATCGGGGCGCTGGCGCTGTTGTTGCTCGTAGCCGATTCGATGCTGCGGCGGCGGTATCATAAGTCTGAACTGTGATTTTTATGATTTTTTATGATTACCATGATGAGTGAATCACAAAAATCAAATATATCATAAAAATCACAGTTTGACCTCATTTATCCTTATAATGTCCCCATACGGATAAAACTTCAACGGTCTTATTTTCTTCGTCAATGGAATAAATGAAACGATGTTTTTTATTTATTCTCCTTGACCATGTTTCCTCTCCGGTTTCATCCAGATACTTTAAATGTTCAGGCTTTCCTGTTCCTGTTCGTGGAGAAATTTCAATCTCATCTAAAAACTCATCAATTTTCTTTAGAAGAATCTTTTGTCCGGATTTTAAATATTCCTCAATATCAGCCTTTGCCGACTTTTTGAAAGAAATGATATAATTCATCCCAGTAAAGATTTCCTAAATTCTTCGGTTAAGGGAATATTTTCCTCTTGCCGTGTTCTTTTTATTTTTTCTTTAAATTCTTCTTTTGTAAATTGAATTTTTCTTTCCAGTTTTTCTTTCCGTTCTTCGGTATGAAACTGTATTTTCGTCTGTTCCAAAAAAAGTTTCACCAACGAAAATTGTCTTTTGTTATCCGGTGTTACTACGATACTTTCCATTTTTTTTTATTTTTGCTGCAAAGTTAATACATTTCTCTGAACTGTGATTTTTATGATTTTTTATGATTTCCATGATAAGTGAATCACAAAAATCAAATATATCATAAAAATCACAGTTGTTCACACTTTTTCAAGTTTTCTTTTTGATAAATTCGGCTTTTTAAATTTCAAGTACTTGAAGGTCATGTACATACTTTCATAATCTGCGCACATAATACCTACACGTCCTATTTCGCGGGTGTATTCATTGTCGGCATCCTGCTCTGCCAATGCGCCGTTGGCAGTAGCCTCATCAAGCAAAGCATCTCCATAAGCCGAAACCATGTCATAAAGTTCACGGTCGTGAATTTCTGTAATATCCTCAAATTTTTTTATCATAACTTTCTATTATTAAACTGTTTTACAATCTATTTTATCATACTCGGCATGAGTTCCCACAAAACGGATTTTTACGATACCCGAAACAAAAACAAGAATGGCAACTAACCTGTGATTGTTTCCCTGAATATTAAAAACATATCTGTTGTTCCCAACATAATCAGCAGAAGGAAAATCCAGTTTAAGGTCGTTATGCGTTTGCCATTCAGATTCTTCTACAAAATCAATCCAGTGTTGCAAAGCCTCTCTTGCACCGGCGTGTTTGGCAGAACATCTATCCAGTATTTCCTTATTCCGAATTCTCACTGTTGCTTTTATTTTTGCCGCAAAGTTAATACATTTCTCCGAACTGTGATTGTCTGAACTATTATTTTTGATTTTTATGATTCACTCATCATGGCAATCATAAAAAATCACAAAAATCCCAGTCAAAAAAAATCGGTTGCCGTTGCACAACGGTAACCGACCTATTAACATTTTTAAAATTAAAAATTATGAAAATTTGCTTTTTTTATTTTTTCTTAATAACATCCAATAATTCTACTTCAAATTCCAGCGTACTGTTCGCTTTTATCAACTGACCTGCAGGTTGTGCGCCATAAGCCAATTCCGATGGAATCCACATTGTATATTTTGAACCTTTCGGCATCAATAATACACCTTGACTCCAACCCGGTATCACTTGACTTAAAGCAAATTTTATAGGTTCGCCGCGATCTACAGAACTGTCAAATACCGTTCCATCCAGCAATTTTCCGGTGTAATGAACCAAAACAGTATCTTCCAATGAAGTCGGCTTCTCGCCCGTACCTTCGGTAATAACCTTATATTGAAGACCGGTTTCCGTTGTGATAACGCCGGCTTTTCCCTTGTTTTCTTCCAGAAACTTTCTGCCTTCATCCAGCGTAACTTCCGATGCTTTCGTCATTGCTCCCTGTACATAGTTATTTACATAAGTCTGTGCATCAACATCACTCATTCCCAAAAAGACAGAATCGCCCTTTGCCGCCTTGGCAAAACCGTCTATCATAGCATCAATATTAGCCGGTTCGCCCGGTAAAGTTTTCAATTGAGTTGCCAAACCCTTACCCCAGCTTGAGCCAATCAAAAAACTGGCGCTATCCACATCAGTTTTCAGACTGACCGATTTTTGAGAATCGCAGGAAACAGATGTCAAAACCATCGCAAAAATAGCCACATAGGCTAAAAGATTAAATTTTTTCATTTTTCTACTTTTATATAATTTATTAAACAATATCCAA
>JAITMT010000099.1 GCA_031277235.1 Tannerella sp. | reverse complement strand
ACATTTCCCTTCATTCGCGTGTATTAAGTTCGTACAAAGCCATAACTCAACCGAAGAAAGAGCCAAAGCCAAAACCAACCAAAGCCAAAAAGCCAGCCGGCAATGAGGTAACAGAATTTCCGTTACCGGTAACCACTATTTAAATTTTGTAACAAAACCCCGCCCCGACACGTAAACAATAAATGGCAATAAAACCAAAAAATGTTTCCATAAATCAAATGAAAATGAAATCAACAAGATTATTTTTAGCGGTCGCAGTCCCGGTCATGCTGGCGGTTGCGCTTACGTCGTACAGGAAAGATAAGGTCGGCGAGGCAGGGAAAATCACCATCACTACAACCTTTACCGGCGAACTCAACGAGTTTTACCTTGCCGGTTCCGGACAGGCAACCATCGACTGGGGCGACGGCAAGATAGACGACGTTATGCTCAAACCCCTGCCGGATAACTCGTGGGATATGTTTGAAGACGAGGGTTGGATGTTTCCGCACCATTATTATCCACCCCCTGACGAAGCGGATTTGTGGGAAGAAGAATATATCCCCGACGAAATACCGGACACGATAACCATCACCATCACCGGCGATGTTACCGCATTGGTTATCAGTAGTCCCGCAGAGCCTGACGGCAGTCAATATTATGGAGTAACCCGCATCGACGTCAGCAAAATGCCCATGCTGCGATTTTTAGATTGCAGCGCAGAAAAACTGACAAGCCTCGACGTCAGCAAGAACATCGAACTGGTCAATTTGTTTTGCCAGGGTAACGAATTATCGGAATTAAATCTCACCAGCAACACTGCGCTTGAATATCTGAATTGCAGCATCAATAATCTGTCTACATTAGACATCAGCCAAAATACAGCATTGGAAGGCGTGGAGTGTATCGGCAGTAACTTAACTTCATTGACCATCGCTAATACGTTGAGCGCATTAGAGTATTTGATTTGCTACGACAATAAATTTGATGCTGCGGCGCTCGATGATATTTTTTCGGCGCTGCCCGATAGAACAGGCATGGAGCGGGGAATGCTGGAAATAAATATCAGAGGCTGTAACGAATGCGAAAATAAAGCCGGCAATAAAAACTGGTTGCTAAATGCCGGCATGTAACTTGCGGTTTTCACGCAAGTAACAAAACCCCGCCCCGACACGTAAACAATAAATGGCAAAAAAAAATTCAAAAAATAAAAGCCCCATGAGAAAATTAATCATCATTTTAACTGTAACAGCAATGAGCACGGCAACATTAAATGCTTCGCCGGCAAGCGGGAGCCGGCAGGAAAAACTAAACCCGCCCGAATGGATTTTCGGAAACTGGAAGATGGGAGAATTTGGCGATGAACACAGTTTTGACCGCAACAGTTATCGGGAAAACGGAGAAAATCCGCTGGATGAGGACGTCTTTGTCAGGGTTGAAGACAGGGAGACTGACGGCTTTTATCAAGTCACGCAGTATTTCCAAAGCGGCGATTACATCATTTACCGGTTTCACAAACCGGTGGACGACAGAATACTGTTTGAAATTGAGATGAAAAATAGCGATGAATTCACAGCGCACAGTCATTATTTGCGCCGGACGACGCCGGGCGATGAACAGAACGGCGCTCAAAACGCAAGCGCCGGCGACCTGAAACCCTACTACGCGATAGATTTCAACGTAGTTGCCTGCGGTATTGACATCAGAGTGAATGACATTTCTGTATTTACCATAGTGGTAGAGGGGCAGATGGCAAGCGCCATTCCCGTAAATCAGGCTATTCTCGAAACCGGTAAACAGCAGATAACTTATCATATACAGCCTCTGCCGGGCGAAACTGCCCTGCACGCGGAAGCCAAATTTACGGCTGCGGTATGGCTGTACGACGCAAGCAATGATTACATCGAAAAAGTGGAAGAATTACCCGGCACATCATTCGTCTTTCCCGAAAATGCAACCGACACGCCGTTGCCGTCATTCAAAGGCGAAACGGTTTTCGACGCCGAGGTGCCCTACCGGTTTGCCGCATGGAAAAACTCTGCGGATTTGCACGCCGTACCAAATCTTCGCCAAAAACTGGAAACGGCATACCGGAATTTAGGCGAAATGATTAACAAAAAACAATATGACGCCTTCAAGAACCTGATGCGGGAAAAAGAAAAGCGAATGGCGGCTTCCATGTATCTTAACGAGCAGGAAAGCGAGGAGAGAATGAGCAGATTAATCGAATATTTTGAAAGCGGACTTCAATTGATACCCTTGTCGGGCAACGAAACTATATGTTTTTACGCCAACGGCAAATTAGTCGGTTTGAAAACAGAGGATGGCAGTTCGGCCCTGCGGTTTGAGGATAAGGAAACAGGCGACAAATTGAGCGTTGAAATTCTTTTCCATTTAAAGGAAGGGGATGCGGAATTGACGGTAAGTCCGTAAAATTTCAAAAAATAATTCACCCTTTTATGGAATTTCCCAAACCGATGCATCCATACAGTATCATTAAAATTTAAAAACATGAAAACCGTAAAAATAATCATCATTCTGTGTTTGACATTGTTGTCAACCGCGTTGCAGGCGCAGACAGGGAACAACTCGGAAAAAGTTACAGAAATCAATCTGAACAGTCTTTACTCTATCAGAATAAGGCAAATTCCCGAAAGTGAATACACCGACCAAAAGCAAAAATCCGAACACCTGCGTCATAAGCCATACAAAGTAATTTCCGATTTTGCCAAAGCACGGAAAATGCTCGGCAAGAGATTGAAAATGATTGAAACGATAGAGAACGAAGTCCGGTATGACAAGGAAATAACTTTTAAAGACAAGACCAAACTGCGGCTTACCTGGGAATACAGTTTTATTGCGTACTATCCCGAATTGAATATTTTGCTTTTGGAAGTTGACGCCGGAAGTCCGGGCGACTATCCGTTAGATTTAAACGGCAGCGCCGACAGTGCAATCGCAGGAAATCCGCAGTACCACGCCGTGTCGCCCGACAGACAGTTGCGGATAAACGGATATTACCCCGGCGGCCCGGTAGATGGTAGCGA
>JAITMT010000233.1 GCA_031277235.1 Tannerella sp. | reverse complement strand
GTTTTTGAGGATAATAAATACAGGATTTTCAAATTAATGGATAAAATGGTTGGTGCAGACTCGGTGAATGTCAGTTTGATGACGGTAGCCGCACGTCGAACGGACGACAGTACCCGGATGTATGCCGACAGTCTGGTAAAAGTGCTCAATGCAGGTGCTGATTTCGCCCAGATTGTCAGCCAGTATTCCGTTGACCAGTTTGCCCAGAATGGCGGCAACGTCGGCTGGATGACCGAAGCAAATGCCCTGCAAATGCTCAACGAAGACTTGCGGAAAACTGCATTCTCGCTGTCCGTCGGTCAAAGCGCCGTCGTGAAATCCACGATGGGTTACCATATCGTGAAAGTTACCGAAAGAACGGCAAACGTTCCGAAATACAAAATCGCCAGAATCGAAATTGCGGTTACCCCAAGTTCGACAACGCGAAATAATTTATATAATGCTCTAAACCAGTTTATTGCAACAAACAATACTATTGAAAAACTGGAAAGCGCCTATCAGGAAAGCGGTTACGATTTGATGAAAGACGTCCGTATTTTCACGACCGACGAGCAAATCGGCACTGTTACAGGTGCGCGGCGGGTAGTTCAATGGGTATTCAACGGCAAAAAGGGGCAAGTATCCGAGATTATAGACTGCAATGATAAATATGTGATTGCAGCCAACAAGGGTATCATCCCTGAAGGCTATCAATCGCTGGCTTCGGTAGAGCCTCAGTTGAGGTCATATCTCGTAGCCCAAAAGAAAGGCGAAGAAATTGCGGCAAACCTGAAAGGTAAAAATTTAACAACCATTGCCGATTATGCAGAGGAAATAGGCGCCATACCCGATACCGTGCGCTTCATCACGATGAGCACGTCGAGAATCGCCAATATCGGTTACGAACCGAAATTAAATGCCCTCGTAACCTATTCGCCGCTGAACAAAGTGAGTGAACCGGTTGTGGGCGACAATGGAGTGTACGTTTTTGAAGTGATTAATCGCACAACAAATCCCGCAACTTTTAATAACGAACGGGAAAAATCAATGCTGGAGGCAAACATGCAATACAGAATAGGCGGAATGGCGCTTCGCAATTTACAGGATAAGGTGAAAATCGTAGATAATCGCGTGCGATTTTTTTAGTATTTTTAAAGCTAAAAATTTTAGTAGAGACGTTGCACGCAGCGTCTCTACGTTTTTTTAAGAAGTAATTATTTTCTGAAAACCGACAACTGATAACTATACAGTATGGAAAAGAAAGAAAAATTATGGGGAAAAACGTTGCCGGAGTTGCAGGAAGTGGCTTTTAAGGCAGACTTGCCGGCATATTCCGCCAAGCAGATGGCTGACTGGCTATATCAAAAAAAAGTGTCGTCCATCGGCGAAATGACCAACATAGCCGCCGGGAAGCGCGAAATGCTGTCGTCGCTGTATGAAATCGGCGTGCAACCGCCCGTGAAAACCGTAACTTCTGCCGACGGAACGAAAAAGTATCTTTTTGCGGTAAAGGAAAACTCTCAATACATTGAATCCGTGTATATTCCGTCGAAGGAACGGGCTACGCTCTGCGTTTCGTCGCAAATCGGCTGCAAGATGAATTGCGTCTTTTGCATGACGGGAAAGCAGGGTTTTTCGGGGCAATTGACGGCTAACGAGATACTGAATCAGGTGCGCTCCGTTCCCGAAGCCGGCGAACTGACCAACATCGTTTTCATGGGTATGGGCGAGCCGCTGGACAACGTCGAGGCGCTGTTCAAGGCGCTGGAAATCCTGACCGCTCCCTACGGCTACGCATGGAGTCCCAAACGCATTACGGTTTCGACTATCGGCGTCATTCCCGCATTGAAACGCTTTTTGGAGGAGAGCAGTTGCCAGTTGGCGGTGAGTCTGCACTCGCCGTTTCACGGGGAACGCCTGTCGCTGATGCCGATGGAAAAGGCGCATCCGGCAGAGCGCATCATCGAACTGCTTCACGCTTACGACTTTTCGCATCAGCGCCGCCTGTCGTTTGAATACATTATGTTCGAGGGTTTGAACGATTCCGCGAGTCATGCCAAAGCGCTCGCCAAAATGCTGAAGGGACTGGATTGCAGGGTGAATCTGATCCGTTTTCACGCGATTCCCGGTGTGCAGTTGCGCAGCGCCGGTCTGCCGAAAATGGAAAACTTCCGCGACCTGCTGAACCGCCAGGGTATCACCTGCACCGTGCGCGAATCCCGCGGGGAAGATGTTTTTGCCGCTTGCGGGATGCTTTCGGGAAGGGTTAGTCGGTAGTTATCCGCTAAAAAAGTAAAGAACACAATGTCAAAAACTGAAAATAAAAGGCTTACAAAGTCCCGGGAACCTGAAATCACCGGGGCAAAAATCTCCGACATGGCAGAAATCCTAACCCTGCAACAGGCTGCTTTCCAGAGCGAAGCGCTTATACACGGTGACTTCACCATTCAGCCGTTGACGCAGACTTTGGATGAAATTATCGCCGAATACAACCAAAGTATGGTGCTGAAAGCGGTAGAGGACGGTGAAATCGTCGGTTCGGTGAGGGCGCACGTGGAGGGCGATACGGTGCATATCGCAAAACTGATTGTTCATCCGGAACATCAGGGGAAAGGTTTGGGCAGACAGTTGCTCGCGGCAATCGAGGAAAAATTCCCACAGAAACGATACGAACTTTATACCGCTTGCAAAAGCGACCGGAATCTGCATTTATACGAAACAGCCGGATATACGCCTTTCCGCAGGGAAACCGACCATGCAGGAATCGCGTTTGTCCATCTGGAAAAACTCAAAACGGAAACAGCCAGGGCAGCACAAATATCATAATGATTCCGAAGAAAATTTGCAGCGGCAAACCCACTTTTACGTAATCCCGGAAAGTATATCGTCCCGCCGACATCACCAGCGCGTTGGGCGGCGTGGAAAACGGACTTGCAAAACACATGCTCGCCGCAACCGTTACGGCAAAAAGAAACGGATAGGGACTTGCGCCGACATCCGTAGCCGCCTGCAACGCAATCGGCGCAAACAAAACGGCGGTTGCCGTATTGCTGATAAAGAGCGTCATCAGCGATGTTCCGAAATAAATTCCCGCCAAAAGCGCCAGAGGACCGTATGCCCCCAAACTGCTTACCAAAGAGGCGGAAACGATATTCGCCGTTCCCGTTTTTTCCAGCGCCAGCGACATGGGCAACATCGCGCCAATCAGCACGATACTTTGCCAGTTGATGGTTTTGTAGGCGTCTTCCACGTTGCGGAAACAGCCCGTCAGCACCATCAGTATCGCCGCCAGCATCACCGCCGTTACCGCGGGAAGGATGTTGAGCGCCATGGTCAAAACCATCAGAATCATAATCGTGGCGGCTATCGGCGCCTTGTGGTCGAGGGTTACCCTGGACGCTTCGGCTAACGGCTGCCCTACCACTACCCATTCCAACTGTTCCTCCGAGAGCCGCGAAATCGCCTTCCATTCGCCCTGCACCAGCAGCACGTCGCCCGAAAGCATTTTTTCATCTTTCAAATCCTGCAAAATATACTCGTTCTGGCGTTGTATGCCCAAAATATTGATGTGATATTTATCCCTGAAACCCGATTTTTTCACCGGACGCCCCACCAGCGACGAATTGGACAGAAGCACCACTTCGGCAATTCCGATTTCGTCGAAACGGAGTTTGCCCTGAAATGCAGGCGGCGTTTCTTCCTCCGGCTGATGCAAGTCTATGAGTTCCAGACCGTTCCCGGCGGCAAGCGTGCGTACCTGTTCAAAAGCGCCGGATATGTACAGAATATCGTTTTCCCGGATTATGGTCTCGGGACCCGCCAGTTTTTGGCTGATCGTTTTCATGAAAGGATTGGAAGAATTTGATTTTCTTCTGATTTCCAGGACATTGGTGCTGTATTTCTGCGGGATTTCCAGTTCCTGCAATTTTTTACCGATAAAGGAAGAATCCTCCCGGGCGCGGATGCGGAAAAGGTTTTGCGAAAGTTGGTACTCGTTCGCCAAATCCTTCAGCGATTTCCCCGTTTTCCGGTCTGCCTTTTTATTCTTTTTGGAAAGAAAAATCCTGCTCAACGGCGCCAAAACCAATATTCCCGTGGCAACGCAGATTAATCCGATCGGTAGAAAAGTGAAGAATGACAGCCCTTTATGACCCGCGCCGATCAAGGTTTCGTTGATGACAAGGTTGGGCGGCGTCCCGATTAGCGTCATCATCCCGCCCATGCTGCTCGCAAACGCCAGCGGCATCAACAAACGGCTCGGACTGACGCCCGTAGCCATCGCCATGCTCACCACGATGGGCATCATCAAAGCCACTGTGCCCGTGTTACTTACGAAAGCGCCGATCGTCGAAGTTACGAGCATGACGAGAATAAACAGTTTCGACTGGCTGTTGCCCGCCAAAGTCAACAGTTTGCTGCTTATCATTTTAGCCAGACCGGTCTGCAAAACTGCGCCGCCCACCACAAACAGCCCAATCATCATCACAACGATGGAACTCGAAAAGCCCGAAAGCGCTTCGGCAGGCGTCAGTATATCGAAGAGCATCAGCAGAATAAGCGCCGCCAAAGCAACCAAATCCGACCTGACTTTTTCGGTTACAAAGAAAAATACGGCAACGACAAGAATTGATAAAGTGATGTACATAAAAAAAACTTTTTGCAAAATTAGTGAAAAAGGACGGATTATTTTTGTTTTGT
>JAITMT010000047.1 GCA_031277235.1 Tannerella sp. | reverse complement strand
GGCAAGCGAAAAATAAAAATCCCCGAATTACTTGAAATTCAGGGAATATGTGCAAATTTTCTCGCGTGGTGCCACCAAGAATCGAACTAGGGACACAAGGATTTTCAGTCCTTTGCTCTACCAACTGAGCTATGGCACCTTTTTTTGATTTTGCGGGTGCAAAGATAGTTACTTTTTTTGAAACCGCAAATCTTTTGAATTTTATTTTTCACAAAAAGGAATTTCTACGTCTTCAATCGCAGCGAAACGGCGTTTTTATGTGCGTCAAGTTGCTCATTTTCAGCCATTATCTCAATTGTCTTTCCCAGATTTTGCAATCCGTCCCGGGAAATTTCCTGAAAAGTGATTTTTCGGATAAAACTGTCGAGATTCACGCCGCTGTACATCTTGGCGTAGCCTTTTGTTGGCAAGGTGTGATTCGTGCCCGAAGCATAATCGCCGGCACTTTCGGGCGTGTATGCGCCCAAGAAAACGCTGCCGGCATTGACGATTTTCTGACTGAGTTCGGTGTAATTATTCGTCTGAATAATAAGATGTTCAGGCGCATATTCGTTGGTAAAATCAATGATTTTGTCCTGATTTTCCAGCACGATGATCCGGCTGTTTTTCAGCGATTTTTCCGTCAGTTCGCGACGGGGCAGGCTTTCCAACTGACTATTTATGGCTGCAATTGCCTGTTCAGCAATAGTTTCCGACGTAGTCAATAAAACCGACTGACTGTCGGCGCCATGTTCCGCCTGCGAAAGAAAATCGGCTGCAATGAATTGAGGATTAGCGTGTTCGTCAGCTATAATTTCCACTTCCGAAGGACCGGCAGGCATATCTATGGCAACGTCTCTCAGGCTCACTAACTGCTTGGCAGCCATGACATACTGGTTGCCGGGACCAAAAATTTTATAGACTTTCGGCACACTTTCGGTTCCGTAAGCCATTGCCGCAATCGCCTGAACACCACCGATTTTGAAAATTTTATGCACGCCCGCAATCCGTGCGGCAAACAGAATGGCGGGATGGATTTTTCCTTCCCGATCGGGCGGCGTACATACTATAATCTCCTTACAACTTGCAATTTGCGCAGGAACGGCAAGCATCAGAACCGTAGAAAACAACGGCGCAGTCCCGCCCGGGATATACAAACCGACCTTCTCGATCGCCACCGCTTTTTGCCAGCAAACTACGCCCGGCATGGTTTCAATTCGCTCACCCTCAAACCGTTGTGCAGCATGGAATTTTTCAATATTTCCCTTAGCCGTTACAATCGCCTGTTTCAAGTCGGCGGATAACAGGTCTTCTGCTTCAAGAATCTCTTTTTCAGATACTTGCAACTCATTGACATATATTTTGTCAAACAATTCCCCGTATTGACGGACAGCCTTGTCGCCGGCATTTTTCACCTCATCCAGCACTTTTTGTACCGTATCATACAACGCCGTGTAATCCAACTCCGGACGCCGCTGTAAATCAGCCCATTCCGACACGTCCGGATACATATATTTCCGTATTTCCATCACACAATCATTTTTTCAATGGGGATAACGATAATTCCCTCAGCGCCAATCGCTTTCAGTTTTCCGATGATTTCCCAAAAATGTTTTTCGGTAATCACCGATTGAATCGAAACCCAGCCTTCGTCAGCCAGGTGCGTTACGGTCGGACTTTTCATTCCGGGCAATAACCCGGTGATTTCCTTGACTTTATCTTTCGGCGCATTCAACAGAACATATTTTTTTCCCGATGCTTCCCGGATAGCGTCGAACCTGAAAATCAATTCGTTCAGTATGTTTTGTTTTGCTTCGGAAATATCTTTGCGGGCTATCAGCAGCGCCTCGCTTTTCATCACTACTTCAACTTCCTTTAACTGATTGCTAATCAGCGTACTTCCCGAACTGACAATATCAAAAACAGCATCTGCCAAACCGATGCCGGGCGCAATTTCCACGGAGCCGGAAATCTCGTGAATGGCGGCTTTTATCCCTTTTTCGGAAAGAAATTTCTGTAAAATATGCGGATAGGATGTTGCAATCGTCTTATTTTCAAACCATTCCGGACTGACGTAGTCTTCGTCTTTCGGAATAGCCAGCGAGAGACGGCATTTGCTGAATCCCAGGCGTTTAACAAGTTGAGCCTGAGCGCCTTTCTCGATAAATTCATTTTCGCCGACGATACCGGCGTCCGCCACGCCATTCGCGACCGATTGGGGAATGTCGTCGTCGCGCAGAAACAGCACTTCCACCGGGAAATCCACCGCCGAAAGCAACAGCGTGCGCTTGGCGGAACTCAGTTTGATGCCCGCTTCCTTCAACAAATCCATCGTGTCTTCGTTGAGACGACCTTTTGATTGTACCGCAATCCTTAACATTTTGAATATTAAATATCTATAATTTTATTAGTAGGCTCTTGCAAAGAGAACGCGCTTTTTTGAGGGTTTGCCCGTAACCATGCAATCTCCGCTTGACAGGTCGCCCTCCAGCGGGATACAGCGAATCGTCGCTTTGGTTTCGTTTTTGATAAGTTCCTCTGTTTCAGGCGTTCCATCCCAATGCGCCATGATAAAATAACCTTCCTCGATTTTTTCCTTAAATTCATCGTAAGTATTTACCGTAATCGTACGTTTTTCCATCGTATTCAGCGCTTTACGGTAAATATTCAGTTGAATGTCAGCGAGTAAATGTACGATTCGTTCCGCGATTCCGTCAAACGTAACAGTCTCTTTTTCAAGCGTATCCCGACGCATAATTTCCACCGTATTGTTTTCGAGGTCTCTGCCGCCCATTGCGAGACGCACGGGCACGCCTTTCAACTCGTATTCGGCAAATTTCCAGCCCGGCTTTTTATTGTCGTTATCGTCATATCTTACAGTAATATTCAGATTTCCAAGTTGTTCCATGAGAGGTTTTATCTTTTCGGAAATTTGCGCCAGTTGTTCGGCGGATTTATAAATCGGAATGATAACTACTTGAAAAGGAGCAAGTTTCGGAGGCAATACCAAACCGTTATTATCGGAATGCGACATGATCAACGCCCCGACTAAGCGAGTGGAAACGCCCCAGGAGGTAGCCCACGCATATTCCGACTTGCCTTCGCGGTCAATGAAAGTTACGTCGAAAGCGCGTCCGAAATTTTGTCCGAGAAAATGCGAAGTACCTGCCTGTAAGGCTTTTCCGTCCTGCATCATCGCTTCAATCGTGTACGTATCAACCGCTCCCGCAAAACGTTCGCTTTCGGATTTAAGTCCCTTTACCACAGGCATCGCCATGAATTTTTCGGCAAAATTGGCGTAAATGCCCTGTATTCTTTGCGCTTCCTCTTCGGCTTCCTGTTGCGTGGCGTGCGCGGTATGCCCTTCCTGCCAGAGAAATTCGGAGGTGCGCAAAAACAGCCGGGTACGCATTTCCCAGCGCATCACATTCGCCCACTGGTTGATTAACAGCGGCAAATCGCGGTATGACTGAATCCAGTTTTTATAAGTGTTCCAGATAATTGTCTCGGAAGTCGGGCGGATCACCAGTTCTTCTTCCAGCCGCGCTTCGGGATCCACAATGACGCCTTTGCCATCGTGTGAATTCTTTAATCTGTAATGCGTTACGACGGCGCATTCCTTGGCGAAACCTTCGACATGGTCGGCTTCGCGACTTAGAAACGATTTCGGGATAAGTAGCGGAAAATAAGCGTTTTGATGACCTGTCGCCTTGAACATGTCATCCAGCGCCCGCTGCATTTTTTCCCATATTGCATAGCCGTAAGGTTTGATCACCATGCAACCTCTAACTGCCGAATTTTCAGCCAATTCCGCCTTGGTTACCAAGTCCTGATACCATTGCGAATAATCTTCCTCTCTTGATGTTAATTCCTTTAATTCCTTTGCCATAAAATTGAATAACTGATAATTGTACCTTGTATCCTGTAAGGGCGAAAAATTTTTCGCCCCTACAATTTTAATATTGTTCCTTTTCGTTGGGAAAATCCCTGTTTTTCACATCTTTAATATACGCTTGCACCGAATCCGTAACGACTTCAAACAGATTTGCATACCGGCGCAGGAAACGGGGCGAAAAATCCTGATTGATACCCAGCATATCGTGAACCACAAGCACCTGACCATCAACGCCTCCGCCTGCTCCAATCCCGATAATCGGTATTTTCAGTTCCGAAGCGACCTGCGTCGCCAGTTCCGAAGGAATTTTTTCCAGCACAATGGCGAAACATCCCAAATCTTCCAGTAAATGAGCGTCTTCAACGAGTTTTTTTGCTTCTTCTTCTTCCCTGGCACGTACGGCGTAAGTGCCGAACTTATTGATAGCCTGCGGAGTAAGTCCGAGATGTCCCATCACCGGTATTCCCGCGCTCAATATTCTTTCTACGGACTCCTTGACCGCGTGACCGCCCTCCAATTTAATGCAATCGGCGTGCGTTTCCTTCATCACGCGAATTGCCGAAGCGATGGCTTCCTTCGAGTTGCCCTGATACGAGCCGAACGGCAAATCCACCACTACAAGTGCGCGTCGTACGGCTTTCATCACCGATTTTCCGAGAAAAATCATCTGATCCAGCGTAATCGGAAGCGTTGTGAGATGCCCCGCGATCACGTTGGAAGCGGAATCTCCAACCAAAATGACGTCAATTCCCGCCTGATCAAGGATTTTCGCCATCGAATATTCGTAAGCCGTAAGCATGGAAATCTTCTCTCCGCGCTGTTTCATCTCGAAAAGTCGGTGCGTCGTAACTTTTCTGTTATCTTCTGTTGCTACTGCTGACATATTTATCGAATTTAGAGTGCAAAGGTATGAAAAATATCTTTTCAACCAACTTTTACTCCCAAAAGAAGTAGATTTGTAATCATGACGACCGGATTTATTGGTTTTCAACCCGGCGACAGGGATTTACCGATTGGATGGCAGCGATTTGTGCGCTTTCAAAATGGCGATTGGGGGTATTTTTCTCCCGGATGAACGGTGGGTATAGCTGTAGGGGCTTGTGGGAGAACGGGTGCACGGGTAAACGGGAGAACGGAAAGAACCACCCTGCCCTGCGGACACCCCAGCCTCCACAGGGGGAGGGGAATCCATCCGGCGTAATTCCCCTCTTTCGACGTAATTCCCCTCCTTGGAGGGGTGGCGCGAAGCGACGGGGTGGTTTTTCTTTTAGAGTGTAGTTATTAGAGTTTAGAGTTTAGTTGATGTCGGAAAGTCCGTTCTCCCGTTTACCCCTTTACCCGTTTTCACCCCCAATCGCTTCGCTTCATTGGGGGGGATTCATGTTTAACGCCTTCGGCGTTAATTTGAAGATTTGAAAATTTGAATTGTCCATTGTCAATTAATATAAGTGTATTCCTCTGG
>JAITMT010000042.1 GCA_031277235.1 Tannerella sp. | reverse complement strand
AAAATAGATGCGGTTATTCACTTGGCGGGCAAAGCGCACGACACAAAAAACGAAAGCCTTGCACAAACCTATTTCGACATAAATACGGAACTGACAAAGAAAATATTCGACTATTTTTTACAATCGGAAGCAGAAACGTTTATTTTTTTCAGTTCGGTAAAAGCCGCCGCCGACATTGTTGAAGGCGAAATTTTGACGGAAAATGTTGTCCCGACACCAAAAGGTGCTTACGGCGAGAGCAAAATAAAGGCAGAGGAATACATACAAAGCAAGGATTGGAACGGAAAAAGAGTATATATTCTGCGTCCGGCAATGATTTACGGCACAGGCAATAAAGGAAATTTGAATCTGCTGTACAACGTTGTGAAAAGAGGAATTCCGTGGCCGCTTGGCGCATTTGAAAATCGCCGCTCGTTTTGTTCAATCAACAACATATCGTATGTGGTAGAGCAACTTACCCGAAGGCGTGATATTCCAAGCGGTATTTATCACGTTAGCGATGACGAAGCATTATCTACCAACGAACTGATAGGGTTGATTTGCGAAAGTGTCGGGAAAAAGCCGCGAATTTGGAATATTCCGAAACAAACCATAAACGCAGTGGCTGCCGTTGGGAGCATATTGCGCTTGCCGCTCAACAAGTTTAGATTACAGAAACTAACTGAAAACTACGTTGTTTCGAACGAAAAAATAAAGCAAGCGTTAAACATTTCGAAAATGCCTGTCGGCGCAAAAGAGGAACTAAAAAACACATTCAAAAGTTTTTAGTAAGCACGTGTATATTTGAATATTCGAAAAACACCCAAAAATGTATATTGAAATATACGAAAAGCGGCAAATCCGACAAAGCAAATAACCCAACTTCGGTTTGGAATTCCTTAGTGAAACTCCCGTTTTTGGTTTGGAAAAATGAAATTGACTTTGCAGTCTTGTAAAAAATGTGTATATTTGCACACTAAAACCGGTATAAAATGTGATTTTGTATAGTGTATTTGCTGTATAAAACGTGATTTTATTGCTTTGAAAATGGTATAAAATGTACAGAAATAAAATTAATGCGCTGAAAGAATGGAAGTTAAAGAAAAGCAAGAAACCACTTGTGTTTCTTGGTGCACGACAGGTTGGACACACTTGGCTTATCAAAGAATTTGGGAAAAATGAATTTCGACAAATGCTCTATGTAAATTTTGATGATAAAGATGCGCCCAGAAATATGTTTTTGCAAAACTTTGATATTAAGCGTCTTATTACCGAACTTCAATTATATTCAGGTTTGAAAATAACTCCCGAAGACACTTTAATTGTCTTCGACGAAATACAGTCTGCACCGCAAGGCATCACGTCATTAAAATACTTTAACGAGAATGCACCTGAGTATCAAATTATTGCTGCCGGGTCGCTTTTGGGTATCAATATTCATCCAAACGAGTCATTTCCGGTTGGAAAGGTTGAATTTTTGCAACTTTACCCAATGTCATTTTACGAATTTGTATTGGCAATGGACGAAATAGGTTTGGCGCAGATTTTAGAGGAAAAACTTTGGGATTATTCGCCCACTTTTGCCGGAAAAATGAAAGAATTTTTACGCTATTATTTTTTTGTCGGCGGAATGCCCGAAGCAGTGCTCCGTTTTTCGCAAAATAGAGATTGGAACGAAGTGCGGAAAATACAACTCGATATTTTGAAATCGTACGAAAGCGATTTCTCGAAACACGCGCCAAGAGACATTTTGCCCCGTATTAATTTGGTATGGAAAAGCATTCCGGCACAGTTGGCAAAAGAAAATCGAAAGTTTTTTTACGGCGTAATCAAAGAAGGTGCGCGGGCAAGAGAGTACGAAATGGCTATTCAGTGGTTGATAGATTCGGGGTTGTTGCACAAAATTTACAGCGTATCGAAACCCGCGCTTCCGCTCGCTGCTTACCAAGATTTGTCGGCGTTCAAAATTTTTCATAACGACACAGGATTACTTGCCGCAATGTCGAATCTCAACGCCAAAACGCTACTTAATGGCGATACAGTTTTCACTGAATTTAAAGGCGCATTGGCAGAACAATTTGTTTTTCAGCAACTTCTGTTGAACGAAAAATTATCAGTTCACTATTTCCAAATCAACAACCGACTGGAAATTGACTTTGTTATTCAGAATGAAGACGATGAAATAATTCCTGTTGAAGTAAAATCGGGCGAAAATTTATCTGCAAAAAGTTTGAAACATTATGCCGAAACTTATCAGCCGGCAACGGCAATTCGCACTTCATTAGCAAATTATCAAAAAGAAAACCGATTGACGAATGTGCCGTTATATCTTATAGGCAACTATTTTAATTAGGTTCAAAAACCACTCAAAAGCGGATATTTGAATATTCAAAAAACCACCCAAAAGTGTATATTAAAATATACGAAAAACGGCAAATCCGACAAAGCAAAAACCCAACTTCGGTTTGTGAAAGAAACGCTTTGCTGTTTTTCGCAAACGGCGGAAAACCATTTTTCTTATACATCGAAAACCAACTTTTGTAAAGAAAAAATCACTATCTT
>JAITMT010000039.1 GCA_031277235.1 Tannerella sp. | reverse complement strand
TCGTAGCGGAATGTTATCTCGCGGTTGTCGGGACGCCGCACGCAGGTCAGCATCCCGGCGCCGTTCCATCCGTATCGCCACGTGGCGCCGTGGATGTCGCGCTTGCGGACAAGGTTGCCGAGGTCGTCGTATCTGTATTCCCAATCCCTTGTTTTGACCAGCCGCCCGCCTGAGGCATACCGGCGGTCGCTGCGGTTGAGCGTTTCGTAGAGATTGCCGGTGTTGTCGGGGAGGCGTATTTCCGACGTGCCGTCGCGAGAATGACCGATAACGTCACCCCGACCGGCAAGGCAGTTTACAGCCAGCAGCAATATCAAAAACACTTTTTGCATGGGGCAAAGATACTGATTTTTCCTGTTTTATGCCTGTCTTTCAAACTATTCATGTTTCAAACTTTTCTATTTGCAACATTTCAAAGAACCTTGTTCAAATATTTGCACCGTTTTGTTTGATTTTGCGACGTTATTTGTAGGGGTAATGCATCTACAATACCCAGTTTTCTAAAGAAGAACAAAAAGAATTAAAATTTGGGGCAATTGTTAATAGGCCTTTGTCCAATTCGTATTCGTGATAATATACTTTTATTTTGCCTGTAGACATTTCAATCCAAATTGTATTTCCGCAACCATCATCTGCAAATGGAACATGAGTTTGCGCTAATAAATATATATCGGGATTATTTTCTTTTGTCATTTCCATTAATTCACGAATATTTTTGAATGTTAGAAAAAATTCTACTTCAATTTTGTCCCATTCTCCTTTTAGAACATCATAAAACTTATTCCTAAACATCATTGCACCTCTTAAAAACTTGACTCCATCATAAATTTGATATAAATTTATAAAACTATCAACTCCAACAAAATCAACATTGATCACTCCTTTTATATGCTTTAATGAAAGATTTGATTTTATGCCTTCATACAAAAGTTCTTTATTCTTAAATAATTCCATTCTTGTTTTGTATTATGAATTTTAACATTCTAATGACTGTTTACGCCGTCTTGAAGCTTCATCTATTGCCTCTTGTGTGTTGTACTCAAATCCTGTAACATCTTTAAAATCTTTTGCTCCACCCTCATGACTAAGACCTTCATGGGCTTTTCTGTCTACAATTTGCATCGTCATTTCATTTGTATCAGGATTATACGATACGTGGTGCAATCTATAATCATCAGACCAGACATCTTTATTTTTAGTTGCGTCATATACAGCGAGTTTATCACCTCTATGACTGCCTGTAGCTTGAATTACTATTATCCCTCCAGGATTATCAGGATTAACTGTTCCAGAATGTACGCTTCCTCCAATAAATGAAGTATTGCCAGCTCTTGCAAGTCCAGATGGGTCTATCCAACTATTAGTATCTCCAACATAAGAATAAAGACTCATTCCTCCATTCAACCGAATCGGGTCCTGACTGATATAACTGCCGCTATCCGGATCATAATACCTGAACCGGTTGTAATAAAGCCCCGTCTCCGCATCCTCGTACTGTCCCTGATAGCGGAACGGGCAGTCGGTCTTGTACTTTCCCTTGAAGTTGCGCACCTTGCCGTAGGAGTTGAGTTCACAGTTCCAGACCGTTTCGCCGTCATCGCGGTACATTGCTTCGGGCGTGCCCATGTAGTTGGAAACGATGGAGAGTTTTTCGTTTCCGGTGATTTTCGCGGCGGGGACGAAAGTGCCTTCTTCGAATACCCACGTGATTACGGGGTCTTTGGCAATGATGTCGAAGGTGCCGCGTTCTTCGGAGTAGGAGGGGGTGTGCGATTCACGCATTTCATGAAGCGGGACGTTGCCGTCCCATACCCACTGCGTTACGCGGTGGCCGGAGCGCTTTTCGATGCGCCTGCCGAGGGCGTCGTAGCGGAATGTTATCTCGCGGTTGTCGGGACGCCGCACGTACGTCAGCATCCCGGCGCCGTTCCATCCGTATCGCCACGTGGCGCCGTGGATGTCGCGCTTGCGGACCAGGTTTCCAAGGTCGTCGTATCTGTATTCCCAATCCGCTGTTTTGACAAGCCGCCCGCCTGCGGCATACCGGCGGTCGCTGCGGTTGAGCGTTTCGTAGAGGTTGCCGGTGTAGTCGGGGAGGCGTATCTCCGACGTGCCGTCACGGGAATGACCGATACCGTCACCCCGACCGGCAAGGCAGTTTATAGCCAGCAGCAATATCAAAAACACTTTTTGCATGGGGCAAAGATACTGATTTTTCCTGTTTTATTCCGCTGCAAAATTTTTATATTGGCAGATTTTTACTTGGAATAGTCGGAAAAAATATTGCGGGTAATAAAATAATTACCTACTTTTGCAGTATCAATTTAAAAAAAGTAAGGCATGCCGACGGTTTTTATCGTTTTTGGACTTCGTTTCATGTTCTTTGCCAATGATCACGAACCTGTTCACGTTCACGTTGTCAAAGAAAATGCAAAGGCAAAATTCTCATTGTTGCCGGAGGTGAAACTGATTTACAATCACGGACTAAAGGCATCCGACCTGAAAAAAGCCCGGACAATCATCACCGACAATGCCACGATCATTATAGAAAGATGGAACGACTTTTTTAACAGCAAATAAAAATGTAAATCTTATGGAAACGATAACTGTAAATGAAATAAAAAGAGTATGGCTCACGGATGACGCCGTTCACATTCAAACCGTTGACGGAAAGGAAGCCAAAGAACTCTTTGCCGACTTTCCACGACTGCGATATGCAACGGCTGAACAGCGCAACGAGTATTCGATGGAGCACTTCGGCATACGGTGGGAAGCATTAGACGAAGATTTAAGTTACGAAGGATTTCTGCAGACTAAAATGCCCGAAAACTCGCTTTCGGCAGTTTTTAAAAATCTTTACGGTATCAATATCAGTGCCATTGCGCGACGGACTGGTTTGCCGCAAAGCCTGATGGCCGCCTATGTGAGCGGCATAAAAAAACCGTCGGAAAAACGGAAACGGGAAATCGAAAAAGC
>JAITMT010000503.1 GCA_031277235.1 Tannerella sp. | reverse complement strand
CGCGTCGCCAGCATCGCATTCGCCGCATATTTCGTCATCTCCGCCGAAGGAACGTCCATGAAAATCACCGGAAAATTGTTGAGCAGGAAGGGTCTGTACAACCTTGTCATCAGTTTTTGAGCGCGCTCGGTTTCCACGCCTACCACCACACGGTCGGGACTCATAAAATCCTTAACGGCAGCGCCTTCCTTCAAAAATTCGGGATTGGAAGCGATGTCGAAATCTATTTCCACGCCGCGTTTTTGCTGTTCTTCCCGGATGACCTGCTTGATTTTCTGCGCCGTTCCGACCGGCACGGTACTTTTCGTAACGACCAGAATATATTTTTTCATATACCTGCCCACCGTACGCGCCACGTCCAGCACGTATTTCAGGTCGGCGCTTCCGTCTTCGTCCGGCGGCGTACCGACGGCGCTAAACAGAATATCCACACCGTCAAGGACTTCCGTCAGGTCTGTCGCAAATCGCAAACGACCGTCTTTCTGATTTTTCAACACCAATTCTTCGAGACCCGGCTCGTAAATCGGGATAATCCCGTTTTTCAGATTTTCAATTTTGGAGCGGTCAATGTCCACGCATATCACCTCCGTACCCATTTCCGCAAAACAAGTCCCCGTAACGAGACCTACATAACCTGTTCCTACTATCGCTATTTTCATATTTTCTTAAAATTAACGTTACAAAGATAGTAAAAATTTCAAATCTTTACAAATTTTCACAATAACTGCACCTTAAAACCGTTTCTACAGTAGAAAATCTTATTTGCAGAAAATGAAAAAAATATTGGTTACCGGCGGAGCGGGAATGATCGGCTCAAATCTTGTAAAACGCCTTTCAGAACACGATGTTGAGGTATTTGTGGTTGATAATTTATGGCGGGGAAAAATGGAATACCTGTATGACGATTCGGGAAAGCCGGTCATACCGTTGAATACGCATTTTTTTAACTGTGAT
This sequence comes from Tannerella sp., assembly GCA_031277235.1. Lineage (GTDB taxonomy): Bacteria > Bacteroidota > Bacteroidia > Bacteroidales > Tannerellaceae > Tannerella. Next base: position 3,843 of record JAITMT010000503.1, on the reverse strand, counting down.
TTGCTGAATGCGGGCGTCTGCGACGAATTGGTTGAAAAAGTGGATTACGTTATCCATCTGGCTGATATTGTGGCAGGTATAGATTATGTTTTCAGTCATCAGGGATTGCTGTTCCGGCAAAATATAATGATAAATTCAAACATCATAGATTCGGTGCGCAGGGCGAAAAACCATCCGAAAGGTTTTATATACGTCGGAACGGCTTGCAGTTTTCCCCTATCCCGGCAAAACTCTCTGGATCAGGCACCTTTGCGTGAAGACGAACTTTATCCCGCCATGCCGGAATCGGCTTACGGATGGAGCAAACTGATGGGACAATACGAGACCGAATTGCTTGAAAAAGAGACCGGTATTCCCACCTGTACGTTAATGTTTCACAACGTTTACGGTTCGCCCTGCGATTTCGGGGAGCGCAGCCAGGTCATTCCTGCGCTCATCCGAAAAGCGATCAATTATCCCGGCGAGGCGTTCAACGTCTGGGGAAGCGGCGAACAGGGCAGAGCCTTCATTCACGTGGACGACGCGGTAAACGCCTTGATGCTGTCGCTGGAGAAAGGATGGGGGCACGGAGTCATGCAGATAGGTCCCGATATTTGCACTTCCATCAGGGAAATTGCAGAACTGGTTGTGAAAGTATCCGGAAAAAATATCGAAATTTTCTACGATACAACCAAACCGGAAGGCGATAAAGCCCGCTCGGCAGATTTCAGCAAGGCAAAAGAAATATTGGGATGGGAACCCGAAATGACACTGGAAAAAGGTATTCGCAAACAATATGAATGGATACAAAAACAGATGGGAAAATAGATGAAAAAATATTTCAATGTAAATATTGAATTCGACCGGCAAACGGTTGATAAAATTATTGAAGAAACCATATCAAGCGGCGGCAAAGGCTACGTCTGCTCCATCGAAAGCAACAATCTAACCGTGGCTAACCGGAATATTGAATTCGGGAAGGCAGTTAACGGGGCATTGGTCAATATATGCGACGGTTCGATGCTTGCCGTCATTCTGGGAAAAATCCATCACCGGAAACTGAAGCCCTATATCGGAGCCGATTTATTCCTCCGGTATATTGAAAAGAAACGTTACCGGCAGTATTTTTTAGGGAATACGCCCGAAATTTTATCGCACCTGAAAGCCAACCTTTCACAAATTGACCCGCTCATCAACGGGATGACATTTGCAGAACTGCCGTTCCGGAAAGTGGAAGATTTTAATTATCAGGAAATTGCCGATAAAATCAATGCCGACAATCCGGATATTGTCTGGGTATCGCTGGGCGCTCCCAAACAGGAGTTTTTTATGGCAAGACTGCTACCCTATCTTCGCCGGGGCGTGATGTTCGGATTCGGCGCCATTTTCAATTTCAACGCCGGTGTCGGGAAAGTAAAACGAGCCCCGAAATGGATGCGACAATCCAAACTGGAATGGCTTTACCGCGCTTTTGAAGAACCTTCCAAAAACGTCCCCCGCTACTGGAATTTTATTCGCATTTTGCCTTCGCTTGTGCGGAAAGAACTTGCCCGTAAATCTCATTCAAACGATGCACATATTGACTGACGTCATAATCGCGCAACACCGATTCTTTGGCATTTTTTGAAAGTGCCGCATATCTTTCGGGATGCGCCAAAATATCCTTTATCTTTTGATGCATGTCCGTAACATTCTGTTTCTCAATGATAATTCCATTCTCCTGATGATGAACCAGCTGTCCGATAGATCCAACATCGGTAATCACCGGAACTACGCCTGCAGCCATCGTTTCAAGCATGGTTACCGGCAATCCTTCAAACCACGAGGGAAGCAGAAAAAAATCTGCGCTCCGAATCGCATTTATTTTCTCCATACCCGACACAACACCCTTATAATCAAACTGTTTTCCCAATAAGGATTCAAATTTCGGGACTATGGATGCACGCAGGCTGCCATCGCCGCAAAGCACGAAACGGAACGGAACATGTTCACCGTTCAGCCGCTTGAAAACATCCAGTATCTCGTGCAATCCCTTACTTTCGTGTATCCTTCCCAAAAAGATAAAAACAGGAATTTCCGCCGGCATCAATTTATCGGCTTGAATGAACTGTGAACTATCCACGCAATTTTCAAGGACGCAAACGTCCGTCCGTTGATATTCTTTTTGCATAATATCCCTCTCCAATTCACTGAGAACCAATACAACATGACTTTTATGAAACAGTTTTTTTGCCAGAAAGCGATAGATGCCGTAAGGTTTTTTACCGGTCAGAAACTTGCCTCCGTGGACATGCAACAACACCGGAATACCCAGCAATTTGCACCATAATCCTGCCACCGATTCGCGTAAAACACCTTTCGGGTCGAAAGGAAAATTCTGATGCACCAAATTGATTTTATATTTTTTCAGGATAAAGGGGAAAATCAGTAATTGTCTTATTGTAAGCAATATGGAAACAATATCACCCCAGTCGTTATCTTTTCTTCCGAAAAGAAAATGATGATATACCGGTACATGATTATGTTCAATGATAATCCTTACCATCGCGGAAATACCACTAACATTATGTTTGGTATCGAGGCTGGGCGCAGTTATTAAAATATTTTTCTTCTTCATACCGGCGGTTCTTTTGAAAATAGATTAGATTTTCATTACCTTTATCCCGTTTTGCTATTATAAACGGTTATTGTATGTGAAATATTGTTTTGGCGATTTTTTATTTTATTGAGGGCAAGTTTTATTGATGCTGAATGATCCGTTCAATTACTTTTGCAGGCGAAGCATAATCGTCATAATACATCTTGGCATTTCGTTCCAGATTATGTCGAAGTTTTTTATCTTTCAACAATAACGCAACACTTTCTTTGATATCCTGTTCTTTTTCCACAAAATAAACGTGCATGCCATGTTCCAATGGAACAGGAAGTTCATTTTTCAAAGGAGTGGATATGATAGCCTTTCCCATACTTAAAAATTCGCCTAATTTCCATCCGTGACAGTTATGGACAGCCGGTGTGTTAAATACAAATAACGATTTTTTGAGATTCTCGGTATAAGTTTTATTGGATAAATACTTATAATAAAGTAGTTCTCGAGGAATTGAGTCCGGAATGGGAATTGTTTTCCATATCTGTTTCCGTATGAAAAAGCCTCCTTCGAAATTTATTTCCGGTATTTGTCTGCATGCTGACATATAATGATATCTTTCTCCGTTAGTGTTATCCTGACCCGGCCACAGGGTGGATACTAAAAACACGTAATTATTTTTCGGCAATTGAATCCGGGTGGCGTATTGCCGTAACGTTTGTCTCTTCAATAGACTCAGATAATTCCTAACCCATCGTTTAGGTCTCAAGTGTATATTATCATCTCCGGAATGTTTTAATATTTTTGCTTTAATAAAATTATTGCATAAATGAAAGAGCAACTCTCCGGGATTCCAAATTTTAATTGCAAATGAAGGAGGAATGTTGAGTAGTTTGTTGGAAAGGGGGTGCTGCCTGGTACCTGCATCAACATAAATTTTTGCATAAATAGTTGCCCAACGGAGAGCATCTTCTATTACGTCACTTTGATCTCTATAGTCAATAATAATCCTTTGAGTAGTTTCTTTACCAATCAATACAAAAATTTCTTTCAAATCGGAAAAGTAACGGGAGGGAAAGCGAACATTTCCTTTTCCTAATACATCGTACAATCCCTGTATATAATATGAAGAATAATTGATTGTACTTCTTGGGTCAATAAATACTTTATAAAACATAATGATTCATATATAATCTTGCAGTTATTTGAATATCAAATATTTGCAGTTTTGTCTTGTCGCCAATTAAAGCAAAAGGATCCTGTATATTGCCGGTGGC
>JAITMT010000482.1 GCA_031277235.1 Tannerella sp. | reverse complement strand
ACGCCCCGCTGATCCCTGTCCCTGTTCCTTATACTGATTTGTCCGGAGAGTAGGAGGGAATGCGGATCGGATTCCAAGCCTCGACATTCGGCGTCCCTCTCGCGGCGCAAACTTAGATTGAGATTGATTTTCTTTCCCTTGTCGGCGGTGATTCGTACCACAATCACATTGTCGGGCGCGGAAGCGAAATATTCGCGCACGTAGTTTACGCCGTCCGACGTGTATCGGGTCGTGGCGATAGCCGTGGAAAGGTCTAAACTTCGGATATAATTTTCGGCGGTCATCCCGGGCGTATCGAACCACAATTCGCCCAGCGACTGGTAGGATTTTACGCCTTTCGGAATGCCCATCATCGTCTTGGAAGCCAACTCTACCGCCTCGTTATTCTTGTTTTCAAAGAGCAAACGCTGCACTTCCGGCAACGCTTTCAAGCCTTCGGGATTGTTCGGATTCAAGGGAAAACCGTCCCAGAGCGTATTTTCGTTGAGTTGTATCCGTTCGTCGGCAACGCCTCCGAATACCATCGCGCCGAGCCTGCCGTTTCCGAGCGGTAAAGCCTCTTCCCAGACTTTCGCGGGCTGGCGGTACCATAATTTTGAGTTCAAAGTTGGAAGTTCAAGGTTTAAGGTTTCAGGTTCCGTCAACTTTGAACCTTGAACCTCTAACCTTGAACCTTGAACTTGCGCCCTGTCCGTCCAGTTGGCGTCAATCCTGTTTTTCCGGCGGCTTGCTTCCAGTCCTGCAGTCTGAATTACTTTTTGAATGGTTCCGTCAGAATTGAAAAAGAGTTTATCCCAGCAGATGGAGCGCAGGTTTCCGCGTCCCGAAATATCACAGGTGTGGTAGAAAAGATACCACTGCCCCTTGTACTCGACAACAGAACCGTGATTGGTGTCGGAACTGACGGATTCCAACAGGACGCCCTGATATTTCCAGGGTCCCAGCGGACTTTCGGAGGTGGCATAACGCAGGCGGTTTCGTCCCTGCAAATTGTCTGCGTACATTATATAATATACGCCGTTCCTTTTGAACACCCACGCGGCTTCGTGGAAATCTTCCAGTCCGGTCATATCCTGCAATTCGCCGTCCAATTCTACCATATTGTCCTTCAACTTTGCGCCTTTGCATCGCGCGCCTCCGCCAAAGTAGAAGTACGCCTGCCCGTCGTCGTCCACAAAAACACAGGGGTCAATCATGGCGAAAGCGTCTTCCAAGCCCGCCATGTAGAAGTCGAGCGCTTTGAAATCCTTGTCGGGACTTTTACTGGTGGCGACGCCGATTTTCCAGGTATTGTTCCAGTCCGTTCCGCTGGGGTGCGGGAAGTAGAAATAGTAGGTACCGTTTTTGTAGGCGCAGTCGGGCGCCCACATGAAACCGCCTTCGGGTCGCCCCCAGGGTACCTGTTCGGCACGGAGTATTTCGCCGTGATCCGTCCAGTTTTCCATGTCGTCGGTTGAAAAAACATGGTACCGGTCCATCAGGTCGCAGCCGCGCGGCGGATCAATGTCGTGCGACGGATATACGTACAGGCGTCCGTCTGCCCACACGTGCGCCGACGGATCGGCGGTGTAGAGGTGGCGGACGAAGGGGTTGTTTTGCGCTTGGGTGGCGATGCCGGTCAGCGACAGGCATAAAGCAATGATAGTTTTGAATAATGTTTGCATATTTATGATTAGTTAATGATTATTTTCCGATTCGTTGTTTTGTCGCCGCTTTGAAGCACGACGATGTATATGCCTGCGGGGAGGTTTTCTACTGAAATTCCGTTTTCCGAAAGACTGCCCGTCCGGACAAGTTGCCCGGCAATGTTGTATATCCCGATTGCGGCGTGCAATTGCTCATTGCCGGAAATGTAAAGCCGCTTGCCGGCAAGATACAGGTGCAACATGTCTCCGGCTCTTACCTGCTCGACCGCGGTTGTTTCCAGCAAAGCCAGGTAAAACTCGTGTATGCTCCAGTACAGTGTTTTTCCGCTGCCGGTTTGTATTATTTTGACGTGGCGCGCCGTTGTTACAGGCAGGTTGATGATGACTACGGCAGACTGCTGCGTCCCTGTAGCGATGGGATTGCCCCAGTCTATGCCGTTGCCGGATACATACACGGCATAGGCGGCGGGCCAGTCGTCCGGGCTGCCGGAAGCGTCCAGTATCACTGTATTGAAGGTGTTCGGTTGGCGCGTATCTACCGCAAACCATTGTCCCGGATATTGCGACGCGCTTGTATCCCATCTCGTGTCGGGTCTGCCGTCTATGGCATTGTTCGGACTCGCATTGGAGATATTAGCCGTGGCAATCCATCCGTTGCGGGGCAAGGTCGCCTGCGGTCGAAGAACGGGTGCGGTGGTGAGGTTGTTTCGCCATGAACGGTATCCCGGCGGGGAAGACGGCGCAACGACCGACGATTCAACCGATACCTGACCGGTTTTGCCACCGGCAACAAAATTGGAAGCGTTTACGTCGCCGGTTGAGATGTTAATGTTCGCGCCGCCGGTAATCTCAAGGAACCGCAGACTCCCGTACTGCTCGAAATGCGGCACGACGAGATTCACCGTTCCGCCACCAAAAACGCCTGCATACCGGGCGTTTCCCCAATAATCGGAATTGAACAGATAGGCTTCTCCCGTAAAATCGGGCGACGTCTCGATGAATTTCGTATCTGCATACAAGTCCCTTGCTACCGATACGACTTGCGTATTTATCAGGTCGAAGCCCTTGTCGGCGTCTAACCCTTCAAAACAAATGCTGCGAAGCGACGCGTCCAATCCCAGTCCCATCGAAATGCCGGACGGGGCAGTTCCGTTTTTTCCGAAAATAATTCCCCGATGCGAGGCGTAATGAAAATTGTTGTATAACAGTTGGTCTTTGCAGTCTTCCAGTATCATGAACTCCAGTTCCTTCCAGTTTTGATCATATACCGCATCCCGGGAAGCCTGGTCGCTGTCGGAATTGGGCCAAGCGCCGAACTTAGGATCTTCGTATCCGTAAGCCATCACGATGGAATTGAACTGCGTGTTGCTGACGAGTCCGCCGGTCGAGCCGCCGCCTATCCGCATGGCGTTTTTGAAGACATGACCCGCAAAGTAGTCCACGTAATGATTGTCGCATGGGTGGGTGAAAAGGTCTATGCCTTGATAGGTGGCTCGCACGCCCACATTGACGATGTAAACATCCGAGCCGGTCGCCTGCATGCAATACGGATATTGCGGCAGTGTCGCCGGATTTTTGGCAAACGACGACCGCTGTTCGGGATAATTGAAAGTTATTCCGCGTATGCCGCTTTTTTCGGATAATTTCAGGAACGGCTCGCCGTTGGGATCGTTTTTTCCGGCATATATTTCGATGATGCTTCCCTGCCCTTTCGGAACCGACGCCACATCGGACGCTCCCTTCAATTCCACGCCTGACGGAACGGTCAGATTCCCGTTTACGCGGTATTTTCCGGGAGGGAGGAAAACGATTCCGCCGCCTTCGTTTCCGGCTTTGTCCAGGGCGTTTTGCAGGGCGGCTGTATTGTCGGTAACGGCGTCGGCGACAGCCCCAAATTCAGAATCCGTTACAACATGGAGATTGTTTTTTGCCGGTTTCGTTTCCCTCGGTTTTATTCCGGGAAATTCGGACGCCGGTTTGACGGATACCGGCTGATGGTCAATGGCGCTTTGAAACAGCGACCGGTCGTTTATTTCCACCGGTTGCGCAAAGCGGTTTCCGGTGAGAATCATGCGGGCGGCAGTTCCTGTCGAGATCTGGGGCGGCTCGTTGTTGAAATCGCCATCCACGGAAGCGTAGATGCCGCCGTTTATATTGACCTTTCCACTGATGATTTTGCATTGTCGGGTCATCAGTTTCAAGGATATTTTTTCGGAAAGCGATATGGCTTCTTTCCGGGCGTCAATTTCGCAGTCGTAGAACTGGGCGACCGCCCCGCCGCCGACGTCTTCTCCGGTTACGATTCCGCTTTCGCAATCCGTGATCCGGATATGTGCGAACATCATGCCTACGCTTGCCACGCCGTCCAAACGGATGGCTTCGGTGCAATCCGTAAAACTGAAATGATAGTTGTGTCCGTTGGGTTTCGAGGTATCGTTGGCGACTTTCGATTGCCCTGCGTAAAATCCGGTGTGGTAGCCTTCTGCGGAAAGATGGCAGGTGTATGACCAGTCATTGCGCCGCATCACGACTGCCGTGGCGTTTTCCCGAATGTATTGTTCGTGTGCGCCACCCTTTGCGGGAGCATCCGGAAGACCGGAAGCAGTCCAGTAACCGGGCGAAAAATCAATCCGGTCGAAACGACCCACATCGGCGATATTGTCAATTTCGATACCGCGCGACAAGGGCGTGCCGTACAGATTGAAAATGTTGGGACAGCCACCGCCGTTGTTTCGCGAAACAATCACGCCGGAATAGGAATTGACCAGCGTAACGTTCCGCACGTTGCAGTATTCATTGCCCCAGACGCCCTGCCGTCCGTACAGGATGGTCGGTGGATAAGGTACGATGTTTCCGGGCAACTGTTCGGGATACCAGATAGCAACGTCATAAAGACCCGTGGAAGGCTCCATCGTGATAAAAGCGCTTGCTTCGTCTTCGGTTCCTCTTCCGCTGTATGCCATCAGGAGCGTGCCTTCAACGGGTGCATCCTTTTGCGGCTGTTTCCAGTCGCCCCGCAAGACGACACCTTTGGGAATAACCAACAATCCATCAACTTTATATCTTCCGGCAGAAAGATACAGTGTTCCGCCGCCGATATTTCCGAGCCTGTTCAGCAATTCCTGAATGCCTGTGCGGGAATTGTTTGTCCCCGTTTTGTCAATCGAGGCATGGTCGGCGTCCGTAAAGGCGGCGACAGCCACATCCTCCGACTCATAGCCGGATGATTCGATGATTCTCCATTGCGCTTCGGTTTGCGAAAAACACAAACTTGCGGAGAGAAAGGCGAGGAGAAAAATTGAAATTATTTGTTTCATGGTAATAAATGATTGAATTTTTTGCAAAGAAAAAGAAAAGGGATTAAAAAAACAATTAATAACCGGCTTAAAATAGAATTTTATGCTCTTTTTTATTGAATTGGGGCAAACGCATGAAACAATACTTTTGCATCCCGCCTGAGGATTAAAAAGAAAAAAGTCGCCGTTTTTAACGCCCGGTAAAGATTTTTGATTAATTTTGCAGAATAATTCATTCATAAGGTTACATTTGAATGTGCCTTATTCAAGGAAAATGCAGGAAGAATTTGACATAAGAAACGAGGCGAAGCAGGCGCCGGATAATGAAAAGGAATACGAAAACAAGTTGCGTCCGCTGGCGTTCGAGGATTTCAGCGGGCAAGGCAAGATTATCGAAAACCTGAAAATATTTGTCCTGGCGGCGCGTATGCGCAGCGAGGCGCTTGACCACGTACTGCTGCACGGACCGCCCGGACTGGGCAAGACAACGCTCTCGAACATCATTGCCAACGAATTGGGCGTCGGTATCAAAATCACTTCGGGACCGGTGCTCGACAAACCGGGCGATTTGGCGGGCGTTCTGACTTCGCTCGACAAAAACGACGTGCTTTTCATTGATGAAATCCACCGCCTCAGTCCCATCGTGGAAGAATACCTGTATTCTGCCATGGAAGACTATCGCATTGATATTATGATAGATAAGGGACCCAGCGCACGTTCCATCCAGATCGGTCTCAAACCGTTTACGCTGATTGGCGCAACGACCCGGAGCGGTCTGTTAACCAGTCCTTTACGGGCAAGATTCGGTATCAATATGCACCTCGAATATTACGATGTGGCGACTCTGACGAAAATCGTCCTGCGAAGCGCCGATATTCTGGGTATCCGTTGCGAACTGTCGGCGGCGCGCGAGATTGCGGGCAGAAGTCGCGGAACGCCCCGCGTGGCAAACGCCCTGTTGCGCCGCGTGCGCGATTTTGCGCAGGTCAAGGGTAGCGGCGATATTGACAAGGCAATCGCCTGTTATGCGCTCGAGGCGCTGAACATAGACAAGTACGGTTTAGACCAGATAGACAACAAGTTACTCAATACCATCATTGACAAATTCGGCGGCGGACCGGTGGGACTGACGACCTTAGCCACCGCCTTGAGCGAAGACCCCGGCACGCTCGAAGAAGTCTATGAGCCGTTCCTGATTCAGGAAGGATTCATCAAACGCACGCCGCGCGGTCGGGAAGTTACCGACTTGGCGTATAAACATCTGGGAAAGACCCGCTTCCCGACGCAAAATTCGCTGTTTGATACATTGTAATCTGAAAATTAATTCATACTTTTGCA
>JAITMT010000323.1 GCA_031277235.1 Tannerella sp. | reverse complement strand
TAATTGATTACGCGCAACTTGGATAGCATGATCAGGGCATTATAAACCTCGGTGCGCGTGGCGCCGACGCGCGTGGCAATCAACGATTCGTCAATAAAAACATAATCGGCAAAAATACCTGTATATGAGCGCAATACGACTTGAATAACGTCGTCCGACAGTTTGTCGAAAGACATTTTGTACAGTTCGTCGCGATTGACCATGAAAAGCAGACGCGAATTGCTGTCGGGTTCTTCGATATATTCGAGATAATCGGAGGCTTCCAGAATTTTCAGTGCGTTATGAACCTGAACCACAGATAATTTGAAGTTTCTACAGAAATCGTGAATCGAAAAATCGTGCGTCAGAAAAGCCCCGAAACCGACGGCGATTTGAAAATAATTTCCCAGCGCTTCATAAATGCGCGTAATATTCTTTCTGTCAGGATATTCGTCGGAAACTCGCTTGTTCAGTTTGGCGTCTTCGTTCGATGAACACAGGGCGACGGCGTAGGACTTCTGCTCGTCGCGCCCCGCACGCCCCGCTTCCTGAAAATATTCTTCCAGCGTGCCCGGCATGTCCATGTGCACCACCAGCCGCACGTCCGGCTTGTCAATTCCCATTCCGAAAGCGTTGGTAGCGACGATGATACGGCATGTGCCGCTTTTCCACGCATCCTGCCGCCGTATTTTTTCTTCGCGGTTCAGTCCCGCATGGAAGAAATTTGCCGAAAAGCCGTATTCCTGCAACGTTTGTGCGATCTCCTGCGTATTTTTTCGATTTCTGACATAAACGATAGCCGTCCCTTCCATTCGCTTGAGAATATGTATCAGTTCCTCCATTTTATTTTCCGTATTGCGAACGATATATGCCAGATTATCACGCATAAAACTCTTTTTCAGAACATTTTTTTGACGGAAAAGCAGTTTATCCTGAATATCGTCCACCACGTCGGGCGTGGCAGTCGCCGTCAAGGCAAGCACAGGCACGGTTTCGGGCAGTTTTTTACGGATTTCCGCAATGTCCAGGTACGAAGGGCGAAAATCGTAGCCCCATTGCGAGATACAGTGGCTTTCGTCCACCGCCAGCAGGCAAACGTTCATCTGCGAAAGTTTGCTCTTAAACAGTTCGGTATGAATGCGTTCCGGCGAAATATACAGAAATTTGTAATCGCCGTAAATGCAGTTGTCCAAATGTTTGTTGATTTCATCGCCCGACATGCCCGAATAGACGGTCGTAGCCTTGATTCCGCGGGCGCGGAGGTTGTCAACCTGATCTTTCATCAACGCAATCAGCGGCGTAATGACGATACACAACCCTTCCATCGTCATCGTCGGAACCTGGAAAGTCAGCGATTTACCGCCGCCCGTAGGCATCAGTCCAAGCGTATCCCTGCCGTCGAGCACGGAGCCGATGATGTCTTCCTGCAACGGTCTGAAAGATGTGTATCCCCAATATTTTTCTAACGTATCGCGAAGAATATCAGCCACTTTTATCAAGTATTTGCCGGTCTTATGTCTCTAATCATTAATTGAATGGAAGTCGTTCCGTTATAGACGTTTTCCTCGATGGTGTAGCAAATGTCAAACGGCTTTCCTTCCTTGATGTACTGCGCGTGTTCGCTCATTCCGAAAGCGATGGCGCCGACGGGCAATTTGATGCTGTCGTCAATCAAATCAAGTTTCAGATGCGTCCCGTCCTTGCCGACGACGCGCGAAGTCCCGAAATCATATACGTTGTAGGAACAGAAAACGGGCTTGTCGTTTTCCGGTCCGTAGGGATTCATCCTTTTCAAATCGCTCATCAAGTAATTGTTGACGGCAGACAGTTTGACTTCCTCGTCAATTTCAATCAACGGCGTCATCTGTTCGGACGTCAGTTCGTCGGACGCGATTTTCATAAAGCGTTCGCGGAATATTTCGAGGTTTTCTTCCTTCAGCGACAAGCCCGCCGCGTAGGTGTGACCGCCGAAACTTTCGAGAATATCCTTGCAACTTTCGATGGCTTTGTACATGTCGAAACCGATAATGGAACGCGCCGATCCGGTAACCAACTCCGTGGATTTGGTCAGCACCACGGCGGGACGGTAATATTTTTCGGTCAGCCGCGAAGCCACGATGCCGATAACGCCCTTGTGCCATTCGGGGTTGTAAACGACGATACCCTTGTGGTCGTCAATGTCGTGGAAATCATCAATGATGGCATTTGCCTCGTCGGTGATTTTGCGGTCCATCTCCTTGCGGTCTTCGTTGTACTGGTCAATGTTTGCGCTCTTTTCGCTGGCGCTTTGCTCGTCGCGCGTCAGCAGCAAATCCACGGCTTCGCGACCGTTCATCATCCGCCCCGACGCATTGATTCTCGGACCAATCTTGAAAACTATATCACTGATAGTTATGTCTTTACCCGTAAGCCCCGACGTTTTCACAATGCCCTTCAGCCCGATGCTCGGATTGTTGTTGAGATGCCGCAAACCGTAGTGGGCAAGGATCCGGTTTTCGCCCGTGATGGGCACAATGTCCGAAGCGATGCTCACGGCAGTCAGTTCGAGCAGCCCCTCCAACTTTGAAAACGGAATATCGTTGCTTTTGGCAAAAGCCTGCATGAACTTGAATCCGACGCCGCAACCGGACAGATGTTCGTAGGGATATTCGGAATCCTTGCGTTTGGCGTCGAGCACCGCCAGCGCGTTGGGCAGCACGTCGTCGGGCATGTGGTGGTCGCAAATAATCACGTCCACGCCTTTTTCGTTGGCATAATTCACTTTTTCGATTGCCTTGATACCGCAATCGAGCGCAATAATCAACTTGAAACCGTTGTTGTACGCATAGTCAATTCCCTGATACGAAATGCCATAGCCCTCGCTGTAGCGGTCGGGAATGTAATAGTCCAACATCGTGGAATAGGGACGCAAAAAGCGGTAAACCAGCGATACCGCCGTCGTCCCGTCCACGTCATAATCTCCATAAATCAATATCTTCTCGTTGTTTCCCAGCGCCTTGTTCAACCGTTTCACGGCTTTGTGCATGTCCGGCATCAAAAACGGATCGTGCAAATCGTTGAGGTTCGGCTTGAAGAATTTTCTGACCTCGTCCGGAGCCGTTATTCCACGCTGTACCAGCAGTCCGGCGATGACCGGATTGAGTTTTAACTCCTCCGCCAGCGTCTTTTGCCGTTGAATTTCCGCTTCCGTCAGGTTTTTCAAATACCATCTTTTTGTCATTATATAATTTTTTTATTTTTTTCATTGTTGTAAATTTTATTATTCTGACATCGTGTATATTATACGCTAATCAAATACAAATTTCTAATATTATAACCCGTAAAGGTAAACATTATTTCAGAAATATACGCTTTTTTCCGTAAAA
>JAITMT010000318.1 GCA_031277235.1 Tannerella sp. | reverse complement strand
ATTTAAATGGTATTCCCCAATGTATCCTGGTTTATCCCAATGGAGATTTTGAAAATATAGATGTTCGGGAACCTTTGGAAAAAGAAAAACTGTACAAATTGGTAAATTCAGATTCTATTATCAATATTAAATAGTCGCTGTCGTTTTTGCCGGTAGCGAAACGGTAATCCGATCAATTACTGTTAAAAATGCAGAAAAAGTGAGTTTTATTTTTTTATTATTAAATTTTAAATTATTTTTGTAGTATGAAAAAGTTAAATTTGAAAGGACTAACGAATGTCCTAAGCGAAAAAGAGATGAAAAATGTGATGGGCGGAAGTGGCTCTGGCGGTAGTTACTCATTAAAATGTCATAATAGTACGACATCTTGCTGGGTAAGTTCATGTCCAGACAATAGGTCTGAAGCAGAAATGATGTGTAGGGGTTCCAATTGTGGAGGATCCTATTCTTCTATCTCATGCTCATGACATGATTCTGTTTTAATGTGAAAAAAGGATGTGAATATACTCCATCCTTTTTTTCTTTTTGCATGAATAGAAATAGTAGTACAAATAAATTCAAACTTTATGTAATATGAAAACAATTTTTTCTTTATTAGGATTTATCCTTTTTTCTATACCGATGTTCTCCCAAATCTCCACGTATATCAGCGGTATTTCCGGGAACTTTTTGGTACAAGATGTAGCAGTATTGTATTTTAATCCCTTTGTGAATAATGACTTTAATCCAGTGAGATGGAAAAGACTGGAATCTGACGGAGTTTTATTTCATGAACAACTATCATTGAACTCTTTTCAATCAGGTGCTATATCGGCAGTTAATAATCGAAAGCAAAAAATATTTATAACACCTGGAGATTCCGTATTTTTTGTAACGGATACCTTGTCCTACGGTTTTTCAAATGAAAGAGTTGTTTTCAAATTTTCCGGTAAAAATGCAGCTCAATACAATTACGGATATCTGTCCGATACACAATTATCTCCTTTTTTTCAAAAAGGAGACGATATTATGGCATACAAAGATACTCTTTTGAAGATACAAAATGATAAATACAATTTTTTAGAGAAATACAAGCAAGAATATCCGGTATCGGATGAATTTTATGAATATGCAAAGGCTGATATTTTAAACGAATATATCCGGAATTTGTATTTGCCACTGATTTCAGAACAAATTGAGATGAAAGATATGCCTCTCGCGTATTTTGATGATAATTTACGGCCCATCAATGAATTATCCGAATATTATCCGGAAGCTGTCTTAAATTCAGATATTTATAAATTCGAAAATAGATGGGAAAATTTGGATACTATTTATACCTATATTAAAACTAATTTTTTGGGGAAAGAACGGGCCTATCTGATAAGCGCTTTAATCGGTCAAATTGCACAAGACCAACAGCCTGCTAACAAGCACCAATTATTAAACATAATTGAAGAAGTACCACAATATGTAAAAGACAGTATTTATTTAGACTATATTGATAGAGCTAATATATTTTATTCTCTCGTTAATAATCCTTTCCCTGAAAATGTACAATTACAAACAAGACTGAAAGATTATAAAAGTGATACGATTTTTACACTGGGAGATATTTTGCGAAAATATTCAGGAAAACCTGTATTCATTGATTTTTGGGCAAGTTGGTGTGGTCCATGTATAGGTGATATCAAGAATTCTCAAGAAACAAAATCCTATTTGGAAGAAAAAGGTGTGGAATATATTTATATAGCCTATAATGATAGTGAAAAAGCTTGGAAAAAAGCCGTTGGAGAATTAGAGATTACTGCCAATCAATATATGCTTCTCGACTCTCAAAAATCACTTATTTATGATTATTTGAAAATCCATGAGATTCCCCGTTATATTATTTTAGATGCAGACCATAAAATTATTAATGGTAAGGCACCCCGTCCGGTACCAGCATCTTTCAATGAATTAAAAGATTGTATTGATAAATGTTTTAAAAAAACTATTATCTATTATTGACTGTAATTAAGGGAATTAAAATGTATGAATC
The DNA here is from genome assembly GCA_031277235.1 of Tannerella sp. Taxonomy (GTDB): domain Bacteria; phylum Bacteroidota; class Bacteroidia; order Bacteroidales; family Tannerellaceae; genus Tannerella. The sequence continues at coordinate 3,901 of JAITMT010000318.1, read as the reverse complement.
TTCGATAGTATTTATAATTTGCTGGCACGGTAATTTTCCCTGGTATTTCCCCTATTTTATCCATTCTTGCCGGTATAATCCGAGTATTGATTTTCTTATTTTCACAGATAATGCTGAGGTAAAACTTGATTTGCCTGCCAATGTGAAGATTATTCCGTATTCATTGGAACAATTCAGGACAAATGCTGCCGAAGCCTTGGGATTTGAAGTAGCCATAGAATCGGGATACAAACTATGCGACTTCAAACCGGCTTATGGACTGATTTTTCAAAATTATATCAAGGATTACAATTTCTGGGGTTATTGCGATATTGATATTATTTTTGGAAATATCCGGTCGTTTATGACGGATGAATTGTTGCATGAATATGATATTATCAGCGCCCGCCATGATTATTTGACCGGCTGCTTTGCCCTGTATCGGAACAATCAGAAAATGCGGGAATTGTTTAAACAAAGTAAAGATTACCGAAAAGTATTTACCGATCCACGCAACTTCTTTTTCGATGAGACCAATTTTGCATTCGAGGCTTTTGAAAAAGGAATACATTACAGTCAAATCCGAACCGAAGTGGAAAGCATGACACACGTCGTGAGGCGATTACAGGAAGAAAACAGACTGAAAGCCTATTTTGAATTTCAAATTATGGAGGGTTTTGCAGGTAATATGCTGTGGGACAAAGGAATGTTGACATACCGTAAACAATTTGAAGCGATGCTTTACCATTTGGTAAGGTTTAAAAAGAAATATTCGGAACCGGTAGATTTACAGAAAATTATCCCCGATAAATTCCGAATCGGAAAGAAGAAGATATATTATTAAAAAGGAATGGAAGTCGCAAAACCGAAAAAGATAGCGTTCTGCATTACCTGTATGAATCGCCTGCATCATTTGCAGCAAACGCTTGAAAAGAATATCCGGGACAATTATCTGCCCGAAGATGTAGAATTTGTCCTGCTGGATTATAATTCCAAAGACGGTTTGGACGAATGGATACGGCAAAACATGCAAACCCATATTGATACAGGTATCTTAGTTTATTACAAGACGCTTGAGCCGGAGTATTATTTCCGCAGTCACAGCCGGAATATGGCTTTTCGACTGGCAAATGCCGGGATCCTGTGTAATCTGGATGCCGACAATTTTCTGGGAGAAGGTTTTGCTTCATTTACGATAAATGAATTTGCAGCACACGAATCTGTTTTTTATACCAGTGACGAATCATCCCATGACACTTTCGGGCGAATTTGCGTAAAACAAAACGATTTTTTGCTCATTAAAGGCTACAATGAATCGTTACAAGGCTATGGATATGAAGATGTTGATCTGTTTGACCGCCTTATAAAAAACGGTTTAGAACGAAAGTTTTTTCATAATCCGGAATTTTACCGGTCGGTCATTCATTCCAAAGCCGAACGGATTTCCAACGAGTACATGATAAAAAATATGGAACAAATGTATATTACCTACATCAATCCCTATTCTTCAGGGATATTGCTGTTATACAGGGATTATACTTTTCATCACTGCATTTTGATAGATACCCCGCATTTGTACCGTTTACCCCGGTTTTTAATACCGGATAATTACACGGAAGAACGAAACGAGGTAACACTGCAAGAAGATTATCTAAAGGGAAGATGGCAAGACAAGGACAATGAAATAATACTCCATCAGAATCGGAATACAGAGGCGTTCCCCAAAAACGAATCGAGAATTTATTATCAAAATTGCCCCTATTATCGGATTTTGGATAAGGAATTGGAAACGGAACTTATTATTTTGTTGAATGTCGCCATGAATCGCTATTCGGCTCAAAAACAGTTGAGGGAAAATCAAGCCGTTAATACGGACGGTTTCGGAAAGGGTTGCGTTTTTAAGAATTTTGACTGGAACACAAAAATCGTTTTGTCATGAAAGATTTATCGGACATTCCTTTTATTATGGGGGATAAATCCTGGTATCTTTTATCCGTTTTCTATGCCCGCGAGAGTTGGCATGAACTTGTTACTCAAATCAATCAATTTTACCGGGAGAGAAAAGATAAATTCAGCCATTGCCTTCTCGCTTTTTCGGAAGACAAGGGCGAAAGGATAGATATATCGTTGGCTTCATTACCCGGTCAGGAAAACAGGAAAGCGGAAATTGAGCAGTTCTTCCTATCGTTTGTAGAAAAATTACCCTCCACGAGAAAGGCTGTTTTTCCATACGGGAATGCGGTTTGGGATAATTATCCAAACAATACGCTGCTGTGGTGGCGATTCCGTACAATGGATTTATCGGATTTGTACGTAAGTTTTCATCAGGCGACATTTCAATTTGCCCGGTCGTTAATTGAAAACGATACTTCTCCCGATACGCTGTTCTCCGTATGTATCTACTTAATTGTTAAAGGATTAACCTGTATTGAACCGAAAAAACAAAAAACAGTGTTGTCCCGGGCACTTCATGATACCTCTATTGATTTTAAGAATTTGAGTCATGTAGATTCAGTCAAAACCCTAATTAATGAACGTATTGATTTCCGGGAAATAAGTTCAACACTCGAATCTTACCGGAACGAAAATGAATCGGAGTTTTCGCCGGAGTTAAAAGCCTGGTTAACAGATGTAAAAATACTAATGGATCATTACAGTTATTCCCAATTCTGTTCTTTCATTTGCACAATGTTTGGATTAAAAGGCTTGCGTCAATTGGCGATATTGGAGTTGATAAATACTTGGTATAACAACATTGCAAATGAGTAAACCCTTCCCTCACTACACCCAGTTAGACGCGATGGACTGCGGACCGACCTGCCTCCGAATGATTGCCAAATACTACGGACGCAGTTATTCGGTGCAAACGTTGCGGGAACGGTCTTTCATCACGCGCGAAGGAGTCAGCATGCTCGGTATCAGCGATGCGGCGGAGAGTATCGGCTTCCATACGCAGGGCGTCCGCATAACAATGGAACAGTTGATGGAAGACGTTCAACTGCCGTGCATCCTGCACTGGAATCAGAATCACTTCGTTGTCCTTTACAGGATTCGAAAATTTGAAGATTTGAAAATTCGAAAATTGTTCGGTAAAGTAAAAGATAATTCTCAATTGTCAATTGTCAATTGTCAATTTTTTATTGCTGACCCTGCCGGGCAAAAGTACGAAATGAACGGAGAAGAATTTAAACGCTGCTGGATAAGTACAAAAACAGACAACCGGGATACCGGTACGGCGCTGCTGATCTCTCCTTCTCCCGAATTTTACGAAACGGAAGACGATAATGAAAAACAGAAGAAAAACCTGTCCTACTTTTTCCGTTATCTGAAACCCTACAAATCGCAGTATATACAGTTGATTATCGGGATGATAGCAGGAAGCCTGCTGGCGATGATATTTCCATTCCTGACACAGGCAATCGTTGACCAGGGTATCGGCAACAACAATTTGAACCTTATAACTTTGATTCTCGTTTCGCAACTCGTGCTGTTCGCCACACAGACGGGCATCAATTTCATACAGTCCTGGATAACGCTGCATACCAACACCCGCATCAGCATCAACCTGATTTCCGATTTCTTAGCCAAACTGATGAAACTGCCGATCCGCTTCTTCGACGCCAAAAATATCGGAGACATCATGCAGCGCATCGGCGACCATAACCGTATCCAGACCTTTATGTCGGGCACAACGCTGACCACCCTTTTCTCCTTTGCCAACTTCTTCATATTTGCCGCCATCATGGCGTACTACAATTTGACCATCCTTGCCGTTTTTCTCCTGGGAAACACGCTGTATGTGGCATGGATTCTGGCTTTCCTGAAATACCGCAAAAAACTGGACAACAAACGTTTCACCCAGTCATCCGTCAATCAGAGCAATCTGATACAGTTAGTTACGGGAATGCAGGAAATCAAGATG
>JAITMT010000110.1 GCA_031277235.1 Tannerella sp. | reverse complement strand
GCCAACAATATGCCGCCTCTTGCTTTCAAAAATCTGTCAAAAACCATGGAAGCATAATCTTGTGCCATTTTCAAAGCCTCCGTATCTAAATCTTGAGTTGGATAAACAACGGCTAACTTTGCTTCCGTCAAGACTCCATTGATCGGTCCATTAAAATTCATATTGACTTGTTCCCGATGTTCCACTTTTTGCAAACTATCCGGCACATCCAACAATTCAGGATAAAAATCCGAAAAAGTAATGTTCTTTTCATCTCTTTGTTTTTCAAAATCTTTTAGTTTTTCAATAAGCGGTTTGATATAAATAAAGCCATTTTCCAATTCCCTGTTCAGTAATGTTGTCGCTACTTGAGAATCAAAATTCAATTCCATCATTCTGATATTTATAGCCCTAATTATGTGTTCATTAAGACATATTGTCCAATTTCCGTATGCCTGTCTGGACATCGCATCTTTTACGGGGTCAAACAATTGACTTTGTGCGCTAACTCTGTCCGCATGTTTTTCGGTCAAAGGGTTTACAAAAAAATGCCCGTATTCATGCCAGACGTAAAAAAGGATATTATCGCCTTTTGTATATGGGATATCGTCTTGTACTTGAGAAGTTTCAAAAGTGGAAAAAAAACTCTCTTTCCCGTCGAGACCGGAAACAAACGCCCCCTTGCCTCCCTTGAAAGCAGGGGTTATGATAACATTATAGTTTTCCTGTGTTTCGTTAAAATAGTCTTCCATAGCCTTTACCAAATCTATTTCTCCAATATTGCCGATTGTTTTGTCCAATATTTGATTATAAAACGGTATTTTGCTGTTCCAGAAAGCCTCAAAGTTGGATATTGCTGCAAACTGTTTGATTGATTTCCGGTACTGTTCCGGATAATCGCCCCCGCCACTTCGTTTCATGATGTAATCGGAGAATTTTGATTTTTCTTCCAATTCGGCTGGTTGCGACAAATGCAGCATGAAAGCGACAGGCGCATCGTATGAAAAACCGAATTTCCGCTGAAGATTTTCGGTCATTTTAACGGCTTCCTGCGACGAAAAGGATTGAAAATAACTTATCATTTCCCGGGTGTAAGGCAAATTCCTGTTGGCTAAATCCTGATTGTTTGATAATGCATGAATAGCCGCCAGCAGTTCCATTCGCGGGTCAATGGATATTGTCAACTTTCCTGCGGAACGTTTAATTGGCTGAAGGGGCGCGCCTGCAATTAGACCTTGACTGATGCACAGATTAAGCATCAAACTCAAAAAGATACCTGACTTTTTCATGTTTTACTTTTTATTATTTATTCTATCAATCATTTGTTTTACGCTCCTTGCGTGCATTCCCCTTTGCATACGATCCGAAAAGAATAATCTTTTGACAGTCAAATGTATTCCTTACTATTTCGGCATATCTTTTTACAATATTTAAAGCATCTGTTTGATCCATTGCTGTATGATTTTTATTTTTTCAACATCCAATTGAATATCATCCATTTTATTGCCTATTTAGACTGCAAAGATAATACATTTTTCTTTTTCACTCCGTTTTCTGCCCGCCTTTTCCAATTCATGGAATAAAATCAGCGAGAGCAAAATAAGTCCGCTGACAATTTGGGCGCAACTTTCTTCAAGTCGAAGTAATAAAACCGTTTCTCGCAGTCCACCGTTCAAAATGGCAAGAGGAATTATTGAGAGCCAAATTGGAATTGATTTTTTAATCATATTATTCTCTTGTTTTGCTGTCCCGCCGTGCCGGGGTTTTGTCGTCGTTTTTTGTTTGCGAAGATAATGATCAACGCTTGCGGTATGAAAAGCCAAAACCCGGAACCCGGCTCTACAATACAGCCGAAAATCGTGAATATCAACAGGCTGTAACCAAAAGACAGTGGTGCAGGTTTTTGCTCTTTTTTGATATAGTGGTGCAAAACTTGTCCGAGCAGGATCACAGAAATTCCGCAGACAAAGAACCATATCGCAAACGAGCGTTCATAATCTATTGCTGTCAAGCCGTATAGTCCGTCTCTGATTATTCCCGAAAACGCTTCTTTTCCGAGCGCAATTGCCGCAATAGTGTGAAGTATTCCAGTCACAATAAGGAATATTCCGCTGTATTTCCAAAATTTTACTCTTTTCATTTTCCGTTCTTTTTAAAATTGATTTTACTGTTGTTATTTTTCGCTATTTTTTCATTTTTTACTTGTTTTATGTCCTTGCCGAACGGTTTATATTTTATTTAACGTTCAAATCTCCACTTCATGGTCCACTGCGCAGTCGCCGCATTGCCGACAACGTGCTGGCGGCTTCATGCAGGCGGGGATTCCACACAGATTCGGGCGGACGATAAACTTCCAAATTCCCACAAAATGTTTCTGCGGGCATACACCCTCTGTGTGAAACCGTTCGTTGTATACAGTGCATTTTCACTCACTTACTCTCTAAAATTTCTAATAGTCGTTGATTGAGATACAATTTCTCTTTACCCACTTTTACCGATTTCAAAAATCCGTTTTCTTCCAGCGCTATCAAATAGTTTCCAACCGTTTTTGCGTTACCGATATTTTCGTCTATCAAATGTTGGCGTTTAGTATAGGGCAAACGGAATAAAATTTCTATCAAATCTTTGGAATACACTTTCGGAAGTTTCATTTTGATTTCTTCGGCGGTTTTTTCCATTGTTGCCGTGATTTTAGTCAGTCGTTCCAAGCCGCTTGTAGAAGTTTCCTCAATCATATCCAAGATATACAAAATGTAGTTTTCCCAATCGTCTTTTTCGGTTACGCTTCGCAACTTTTGATAATACGCCGTTTTATTTTTGATAACGTACTCGCTCAAATAAATGGCAGGAATGTCCAACAACCCCGATAATTTGAGATACAGCAACAATAAAATTCTGCCTGTTCTTCCGTTTCCGTCAGCAAAAGGGTGTATCGCCTCAAATTGGTAGTGCATTAGCGCCATTTTGATTAGCGGGTCAATTCCGTTGTCTTCGTTAATGAATTTTTCCAAATTTGCCAATTTTTCACAAATGACACTTTCTCCGCTTGGCGGTGTGTAAATCACTTCACCTTGCGGCGTACTCAAAGTTGTTCCGGGCGTAACTCGAATAGAAGCGGAATTTTGTTTAATGCACTGAACAATTTTGACACAAAGATTGGTCGTAATAAATGGCTTGGTTTTCAGTTCTTCCAAACCCAACCAAAGCGCTTCTTTGTAACTCAACACTTCTTTTGTTGCCGGATTTTCAATCTTTCGGTCTGCTACTAACGATTTATAGAGTTCATCGTTGGTGGTAATAATATTTTCCACTTCCGAACTCGCTTTTGCCTCCTGCAAGTAAATCGTGTCCAAAAACAAAGTCGGATTTGGCAAATTCTGCAAAGCGCCATTTAGTTGAGCCAACGCTCTACCTGCCGAAATGGTCTTGCGAAGTATGTTTTTCGTTTCAATATCGGCTCCTGGCGGTAATAGCGGTAAGTCGTTGTACGGTATTTTCCTGTCAAAACTATTCATATTCTTCAAGTATAAATTTTACTCTTGTTTCTATAACGAGGGCAAAGATACGAAAATTTTACTCTCGTTCAGTCAATAGAGGTAAAATTTACCCTCGTTTCTTTTTTCTATTACGAGTCGTCATATTTTAGCGTTGTCGGGTTACACTGTCGCCCGCGCATTACATACAACGCCCGAACGGTTTGGCGCAGTTGGGGGTTCAACCGCACACAGTTCGGACAACCACCTGCGGTCAACGGACGCACCAAAATTCGGGCAATCAATTTACCCCCCCGATTGCGCCAAACCGCCGGTTAGACGTTAGCCCCTTTTCAGTTACCCCATGGAGTCCACAATACTCTACGGTTGTTTTCCCGCGGCAAATCGGTATACAAGTTTGATTCCTGCTCTATGGGAACGCCTGAAATGGTAAAATATAGATTACCATTGATAGAGTGGGAACTAAGCACATCCGCAATATGAATATATTCATTTCCTTTGTGCTCTACCAATGACACAATTGTTGAATAAATTCTCTCTCCCGTATTAGGATTTCGGTTGTAAATATCTGCAATACTGTCAATTTGACTTACCAACCATTGGGGACTCTTGATTTTACCATCAGCAACACGGATGCCTCCAACACCGACATCATCATTTTGTACGCTGCAAGCGACAACAAAAACGAATAAACTCATTATTATGACAATTCTTTTCATATTACTAAATATTTAATTATTAAACAATTCACTTCAAACTCCCCAATTCGTGTCGGGAACAACTTCTAAATTTTCCCGCCCTTACGGCTTCGCGAGTGCCTTGCCTTACTGTCATTCCGTTTTCTGTCACTCTCCCGACGCGACCTTCCGGTACTGCACTCTCGCGGGTGACGGCTAACGCCCCTGTGGCTTGGCGTCAGTTGGGGGTTTCACGGAGGTTCGCACGGGCGATACACTTCCAAATTCCCCACAAAACTGTCTACGGACGCATACCCCCGCTTGCGTGAAACCACTCGTTGGGCGCTGGCATTTATTTTAGGTAATTTGAATGTTTTTTTCCTCCGCTATGCTGTAAATAGTTTTTTTAACTTCCTGTACCGATAAATAATCCAACTCGACCAAACTTATAGATACAGTCGTATTGTCTGTTTTTTGGATATTAAATTTATTGAGTTGGTAGTTCATCGAATTAATTTCGCTCCAATTCACACATTGTCCTTTTCCATAAATGTTTGTTTTCAATGAAATTACTTCAGAGTTTATCAATACAAAGGCTCGTCCAAAATAACTCCCCAATGAGTATCCCAGTCCTTCCATGAGGTGAACAATGCCCATTAACGTAAATAACAATCCTTGTAAAATCCATAAAAATAATAATTCAGATTCCTTTTCGAGAATTCCAACGATAAGCCATGCACCTGATAATAAGATGCAAAGAACCCCAAACACAATTCTTAATCGTGATTTTCCTCTTCCTTTTAATAAATCAATTTTTAATTCCATATAAACCTCTCTCTTTTGATAATTTAAATTCTATTTCGCGTAAAGAATTTCCTGATTTTACTCTCTGCGTTTTCATTGCGTCGGTAATCGCCAATTCCAATTCTTTTTCCCTGTCCATAAAACGAACATAGTCATTTGTTCCATCAATACCTTTGAGAAGCCTCAAAAGCACTTTCCCGTTTGCTTTTTTTCGTTTATCGCAACATATACCATAATATAATTCATTTTTATTTGAGTGCAAAGATACAATTCTTCAGTGAATAACACATAAATTTTCGGTTTTTTCCAATTTTCGGCTACATAATCTTCCCGGCATGCCCGCTTTTCTCATCGTGTTCTCGGGCTGCACATACTTTTCTCGACGTCGCTCTCGCCGCATTGCAGGTAACGACGGGGTGGCGGCTTCACGCAGGCGGGGGGTTCACAAAGGTTCGGGCGGGCGATACACTTGCAAATTTGCACAAATGTTTCTGCGGGCATACACCCCCGCTTGCGTGAAACCGCTCGTTGTGCGCAGTTATTTTTTTGCCAATTTTATTCCTTTCCACGTTTCGATTGCCCAAGTTTCATCTTCGTCGTTGTCAAAGTACAATGCGATTTGTATGTATTGTTTATCAACAATCGAAAAACCATATATAACATTATATTCTCGATTTTCGTCTGATTCTTTTATCTTGTAACCTATTCGAGCGACTTCATCATCTGAGAAGTCAAATGTTTTTAGGGTTTTTGTTTGTGATTCATCTCTGTTCACAATATATTCTTGGTGCTTTTTGAAAATGTCCAATTTTGCTTTATTATCGTTCCAAATAGCCATTCGTAATGATTTGTCTCCTGTTGTATAAAACAAATCGCCATTACCTTCTTTTCTCCGCTCAAATAAATTATTAATCTCCAATTCCCAATCTTCCGTCAATCTGTGTCTTACCATATAATCGTCCTCTACTTGAAAGTCTGTAACTTTATACCAAGGCGATTTATCTGATTCTCGTTCAAAGGCAGAACCGAAACCTCCTTTTAATAGAAGTTCCGCGATTGAAGAATCTATTGCTAATATTGTCGAGGGGTTGTAAATTCCTGCATTATTCGGGTCATTAGCATATTCGTCTGACTCAAACCCCGAAAAAATTCGCCAACCGCTATCTTCTGGTCTGCTTCTTTTGTCTCTATACAAGAACATTGGTTTTTTATGTTCTTCTACAATCATTTTAGAAACCATCAATCCACCTATTGGAGGAAAGTTTTCTATGTTCACTTTTGCTTTTTTACTAAATAGTCCCATATTTAATTCTTTATAAAATGTTCACTGTTTCGTGTCGCTGTCCGCTAATTGCGCACAACTCATAAATACACGCACCTTTCTCCATCTTTCAAAACAAATGATATTCATGTAGCTAACAGATTATCAATCATTTTTCCCTTTTATACAGTGCGTATTTTGTATTGTCAAATCTGTATTGACGCACCTCCGACCATACAAAATGCGTCATCACATTCAGCCTTCTCCCGAAAAGCCCGCCTGCTTTTCTAAAATTGCAGGCGTGCTTTTGAAATTTGCCGTCCGTGCTTTTTTGAAAAGGCCGCCTGCTTTTCACTTTGTCTTTTTCGTACTTCGGGGTTGTCCGGATTTCCCTTTGGGATTAAAGCATACATAACTGCCATAATCTATAAAGTTTCAAATGTAAAATCTTTTCAAAACCGCCGCAAACATAGACATTATTATTTGAATAAGCAACAAAACAGGCGTTTTTTATTTGAGGATTTGAAAATTTGAGTTCTGAATCAGGTTCAAGGTTTAAAGTTTAAAGTTCAAGGTTCAAAGTTAGGGGAGGCTTTAACCTCTCTACCGGGCGATGCAATCCTGACGGATCACCAAATTTTGGGTATTACAATAGAAAGCGAGTGAAAATCCGGACGTGTGAACAGAGGAACGAATGGGTGGAAGTGGAGAAATTCCGTTTACCCGTTCACCCAAAAATCCCGGCGAATACCGGGCAATGATTGAACAGATTTTGGTAAAATACTAATTTTTTGTCGTACATTTGCAGCCGGAATGAAAAAAATTTTGATAAAAACAGGACGGTTAATACAAAAGGCGATTGATTTCACCTATCCGCTTTTCCGGCGGCTGATGCCTCTCCAGATGTACAGATATGCGGCGTGCGGCGGCGCCAACTCCCTGTTTGACTTGCTGTTGTATTTCCTGCTATACAACTTTATATTCAAGGACAGCCTGCACCCGGTGGGATCTTTGACTTTCAGTCCGCACATTGCGACACTGATTGTCGTGTCGCCCGTCAGCACGTTAACCGGCTTTTTGCTGCAAAAATATGTTACTTTTACGGCTTCCGGACTGAGAGGAGGGATACAGTTATTCCGCTATGTGTTAGTGTTTTTAGCCAATCTTCTAATCAACTATACGGGATTGAAAATCATGGTGGACGGTCTGCATTTCTTCCCCACGCCTTCCAAGTTGATAATCACCGTTATTACCGTGATTCTCAGTTATATCGGGCAAAAAAAGTTCACATTCAAATGATGACGGAGAAAATCTGCATGATATCCGGTCGGTCATTCTCAAAAAAGCCGGATTTCATCAACCCGTTAGATCAAAAATTTAATGTCATAAAACTTTTATGGTTACTGTACAGACGATTGCAAATGAAAAACACTCCTGAAATGTGAAAAATATTTTTTTGGACGGGGTTTGGGTCAGTCTTCGATAATTTTTATTTTTTTTTGTACACAAAATGCCTTGTACAAATATAATTTTTAGCGTACCTTTGTCCCGCGAAAATGGAAATGATGACAATATTTTGTGGGCGTATGCCCATATCATATATTCGGATACACAAATTCAGTTATACACAAAATCAGTAGATAAATTAGTGTTGTGGAAAGAGGGGAGTTGGGAAACTCTCTTCTTTTTTTTGAAACCCTCCATTAACTTCCCCGAAGGGCAGGGCGTCAAGTTCTGATCCTGCAACCTAATTTGACAAACTGTAGCACAAAAATAGGGCATCCTCCACCATGACCTCAGTGCCTCATTTCAACAGAGAGGAATGAGGTAATGGGGTTTACATGAAAAATAATAAATCATTGCTACTGAGGTTGTTTTGTTTATGAAATCAGGTGGAGATGAGGTTTGAAAGGCAAACAAAACGACAGAACTTGACAGCCCTGCCCCGAAGGGGGAAAACAGCGTCTCTACACCCTCTCCCCGGGGAGGGCAGGGGTGGGGGCTTACAACTCATCCACCAGTAGCCGCTGCCTGGCGAAAAACTCGATGCGGCTTTTCTCGTCCGCTTCCGAAATCTGAATGGACGACCTTTTTTTGGATTGCATCCAGCCTCTGAAATCCTGTGCGATGGACGAATCTTCGGTATAGATTTCATTTTTCCCGAAAGCCTGGACGCAGCATAATTTCACTTCGCCCGAAAAATAATAATAAATGTAACTCGTGTCAATATTGATGTGGGAAATGTAGACGGAAACCTTGTTCCCCGTTTCGGGCCAGCAGCCTTTGGACGCCACCTCCGACATATAGTCCAGCAAATCATACAGATTCTGCTTGATCAGCGCCTTCTCTTCGTCCGTAATCAGATAGATGGAATGAAAATAGCGGACGTCGGATACGGTATAGTAAAAAAGCATGTTGTCGAAGATGAAATTGACGCTGGGCAGGTTTTTCGCCGCCTTGTACAAGTCCTGCGACAACCTTGTTACCTTTTCATGAAAGAATATTTTGGAATACGACGATGCTTCCTCGTTTACATACAGATACATCCACTTCAACAGATACAGCCGGCTCAGATAGGGAAAACCGGAGGTGAGCATGCGGGGCAGTTTGTTGCATATTTCCATATATTCCATATCGGGAAAGACCTTAACCGCATCCAGTCCCTGAATAACCGACTGCATGGTGCTCAGTTCCCTATCCGACGGGTTCAGATAATTCCACAATTGCAGTTTGAAAGGAATCTGTTCCCGTCCGGGAGTAATCAGATCGTCCAGCGAAACATTCCATGCCGTCGCGATTTTCACGACTTCGTGGGCAGTGAACATCACCTCGTTGCGCAATCTTCTATATACGGCTTCGCGTTCCATGAACAGCAAATCCATCAACGCTTCCGTCAATTCCTTTTTTTTGGGATACTTCTTGTACAGTATTTCCATGAAATTATCGTACCAAAACTCATTGTCAGCCATTTTTACCAATATTAATTATGAATAAGAGGATGCAAAGTTAGTAAAATTTCGGAAAAAGAAAAAATAACACACATTTGAAGAGATTTTTTGGAAAAATACTCTTGAAAAGAAAATTTCTGCTCTCCCGTTCGTGCCGGTTACACAACCTTGAAAGGACGTAATCCGTTTGATTTCAGGCTTTTCAGCATTGATTTGCCGTTGTGTAACAGGCAGTGCAAACAAGGCGCGAACGAATTACACTTTTTGTGACAAAATCTCAAAAATTCTCCCTCTCCACCAAGCCAATAATATCTTCAACGATCTGTTTATCAACAGGGACAGACTCCGCTGTTTCGACAAGTTTCTGTTTGATGGCAGACGAAGAAAAGCGAAGCCCTGTCAGCGCGCCGCCGATGGATTGGATGAATGCCGTTTCCATGCTGTCGGAATAGGCGATCGCATCCTTGACAAAACCACCTTCGATGCTGAATTGCAGCGTGATATCTCCCCACGCAAACCGTTCGTTCAGTTCGGTTGTGAACGGCAGTTTACGCCCGAATTTCCATTCCCAGGACGAAAATTTTTGATAATACCGTTCAACTTCCTCCCTGTCAATGGATTCGGAGGAAAGTTGTTGCGGAACGCCGCCGTAAACTTCGCCAAACGCTTCGATGAGCGCTTTTTTCAGTTTGTCAAGCGTCATGTCGGGCGCCAGTTCCTTGAGATTGATGACGCGCGAACGCACCGACGTTACCCCTTTCGATTGCAGTTTGGGCTGCGAAACATTCAGATAGCGAGACAGATTCGACATGTCCACATCCACAAGTATCGTGCCGTGATGATAGCAATGTCCCTGCGAATTGAGAAACGCATTGCCCGAAAACTTTTTCCCGTCAGCCAATATGTCGTTACGTCCTGATCTTTCGGCTTTTACGCCCAGTTTGCCGACGGCTTTCACAATCACGTCCAATTGCCGTCCAACGTCGTAGTCTTCTTCGCGAACCAGAAACGTAAAATTCAGATTTCCAAGGTCATGGAACACCGCTCCGCCGCCGGACATGCGCCGCACCAGAAAACCGCCGTCTTCTTCCAATTCCTTGACGTGACATTCTTTCCACGCATTTTGATTGATACCGATGACGACCGTATGCCGGTTTTGCCAAAGATATAAAATACACTCGTTTTCAGCCGCGCGCCACAATAAATACTCCTCCAACGCCAGATTTTTGTATGGATTGGTTTCATCTGTAATGATATAAGATAGTTTCATCTGATAATTATTTTTTCGTTTAGCGCGCAAAATTAAAAAATAAAAAAGAAATTCTATGGTATTTTCAAAAAAATACCATACCTTTGCACAGTTTTTTTCAACTTTTTTAGGTTTTGGGAACGTTACGACAATATGAAATCGGATTGAAAAATATGTCTCCGGCATCAACCTTACAGTTTGATTATGAGTTGGATAATATCTTTTTTGATCTTGTTGAAGGGACGGAAGTAAAACAGGGAAAAGTAAGCGTAACGGTACAAGTAACGAAAATTTCATCGGCGTATGAACTGCATTTTCACACCGAAGGCGCGGTAACCGTCGAATGCGACCGCTGTCTGGGCGACATGGAAATACCGGTAGAGGCTGATAACAAGTTGGTTGTAACGTTGGGAGAAACATATTCCGAGACAAGTGATGAGCACGTAACGGTTTCGGAGGAGGAGGGAATGATCAATGTCGCCTGGTTCATGTATGAATTTATAGTTTTGGCGTTGCCGTTGAAGCGCGTGCATCCGGCAGGCGAATGCGATGAAAAAATGGCGTCGAAACTGAGGGAATACAGTGTTGAACAGGCGGATGGAGATGCGGCGGCAGATTCGGAAAATGTCAGGATAGACGCCCGCTGGGAAGCCCTCCGCAAATTAACGGAAGATTAATTAATTAAAAAATAAAATTATGGCACATCCTAAACGAAGACAGGGAAATACCCGTACTGCAAAGCGCAGATCGCACGACAGGGCAGTACTGCCGACCATGGCCATTTGCCCGAACTGCGGCGCATGGCACGTTTATCACACGGTATGCGGCGAATGCGGTTATTACAGAGG
The DNA here is from genome assembly GCA_031277235.1 of Tannerella sp. Classification (GTDB taxonomy): domain Bacteria; phylum Bacteroidota; class Bacteroidia; order Bacteroidales; family Tannerellaceae; genus Tannerella. The sequence goes on along the minus strand of JAITMT010000110.1, from coordinate 9,061 downwards.
TAAATTGGCAATCGAAAAAGAGGCTGCCGTGTAAGCGCGGCTTTAAAGTGATTCAAATAGCCCGAAATGAAAAAACATTGAGGGCTATGTTTTTATAAAAAAATGAAAAAAAGACAATGATAAATGCAGTAATTACAGGAATCGGGGGCTATGTTCCCGAGGACAGACTGACAAACGAAGATTTGTCGAAAATAGTGGATACGACGGACGAATGGATCATGTCGCGCGTCGGTATCAAGGAACGCAGAGTCCTGAAAGGCGGCAAGGCGTTTTCATACCTGGCCGTGCAGGCAGTCAACGAGTTGATTGCAAAAACGGGCATTGATCCCGAATCCGTGGACGGATTGATCTGCGCCACCTCGACGGGCGACTACCATATTCCGCCCGTTTCCACCCTGATAGCCTATCAAACAGGCTGCAAGAAGGCTTTCGCTTATGACATGCTGGCTGCCTGTTCGGGATTTGTTTATCTCCTGGAAACGGCGGCAAACTTCATACGTTCAGGGAGATACAAACGCATCATCGCCGTGGCGGGCGACATGATGACTTCCATCACAAACTACACCGACCGTACCACCTGTCCGCTGTTCGGCGACAGTTGCGGAGCGGTTTTGATAGAACCGACCGAAGAAAAAATCGGCATCATGGATTCGATTATGCGCGCCGACGGCGGCGGTTTGTCCGTGCTGCACATGAAGGCAGGCGGCTCGGCATATCCGCCCTCTTATGAAACAATTGACAATCACGAACATACCGTTTATCAGGAAGGAAAAGCCGTTTTCAAGCGCGCCGTTGTCGAAATGGCGGACGTGGCGCAGGAAATCGCCGCTCGCAACGGACTGAAAAAGGAAGATATCGACTGGATTGTGCCTCACCAGGCGAACATGCGCATCATTGACGCCGCTGCACACCGTCTCGAGGTGCCGATTGAAAAGGTGATGGTTAACATCCAGAAGTACGGCAACACGAGCGCCGGCAGCATCCCACTCTGTCTGTGGGAATGGGAGCCGAAACTGAAAAAAGGCGACAATATCATACTGGCGGCATTCGGCGCAGGTTTTACGTGGGGCGCCACCTATCTGAAATGGGGATATGACGGAAGTCATCCATAAATCGGGGTTTGTCAATATCGTCGGAAATCCCAACGTCGGGAAATCAACGCTGATGAACAGGCTGGTAGGCGAGCGCATTTCGATTATCACCTCGAAAGCGCAGACCACCCGGCACCGCATTCTGGGCATTATCAACACGGATTCGATGCAGATTGTCTATTCCGACACGCCCGGCGTGCTGAAACCCAACTATAAATTACAGGAATCCATGCTCGGATTTTCGGAATCGGCGCTCGGAGACGCTGACGTCCTGCTCTACATGACGGACGTGAAGGAAAAAATTGACAAGAACGAAAATTTCCTGCACAAGGTGCAACAGGCGGAATGTCCCGTTTTATTGCTGATTAACAAGATAGATTTGACCAACCAGCAGGGACTGGAAAAATTGGTCGTCCGATGGCACGAACTGTTGCCGGAGGCAGAGATTTATCCCATTTCGGCGCAGGCGAATTTCAACATTGCCGTGGTGAAAAACCGGATCGAGGAGTTGATTCCGCCGTCGCCGCCCTATTTTGAAAAGGACGCTTTGACCGACCGTCCCGCGCGGTTTTTCGTAACGGAAATCATTCGCGAAAAAATTTTGCTGTACTATCAAAAGGAGATTCCGTATTCGGTGGAAGTCGTTGTGGAACAGTTTCTGGAAGACAAAAGCAAAATCAGCATCAAGTCCATCATCATCGTGGAGCGCGAATCGCAAAAGGGAATCATCATCGGACATCGCGGGCAGGCGCTGAAAAAAGTCGGAATGATGGCGCGCAAAGACCTGGAAAAGTTTTTCGAGAAGAAGATTTTCCTCGAAATTTTTGTCAAGGTCGAAGATGACTGGCGCAACCGGGACAATATGCTGCGGTCGTTCGGATATAGTCCGGAAGAGGTTATTAATTTGAGGATTTGAGGATTTGAAGATTAAGGTTCAAATTTCTGTCAGGGTTGGTTAAGTCCGGCGAAAAAAGACGCGCCGGCTACAAACCGTAACGAGCCTCCGCAAGGAGATGAACACGAATACCCTCCCCAAAGAAGCAAAGCGATTGAAGATTTGAGGGTTAATGCCGTTAATTATAATAAAAATACATGGAAGAATTGGAATCTCCGTATTTTTCACGTACCTTTGCGCCTTAATTTTTCTTAAATTCACGGCAGTGGCAAATACAAAATATATTTTCGTTACCGGCGGCGTGGTTTCTTCGCTGGGCAAGGGTATCGTTTCCGCTTCACTCGGAAAATTGTTGCAGGCGAGAAATTTCAAGGTCGCCATTCAAAAATTTGACCCGTACATCAACGTAGATCCCGGGACGCTCAATCCTTACGAGCACGGCGAATGTTTCGTGGCGAGCGACGGACACGAAGCCGACCTCGACCTCGGACACTACGAGCGTTTCCTGAACGTCCCCACGACAAAGGCAAACAATGTTACAACAGGACGCATCTATCTGACTGTCATTGAAAAAGAGCGTTCGGGCGACTATCTCGGTAAAACCGTGCAGGTCATTCCGCACATCACGGACGAAATCAAGCGTAACATGAAGATGCTCGGGACGAAACACAAATACGATTTTGTGATTACCGAAATCGGCGGGACGGTCGGTGATATCGAGTCGCTGCCCTTCATCGAAAGCGTGCGCCAGATGAAATGGGAATTGGGTAAGGACTGCATTTGCATACATTTGACGTATGTCCCGTTCATCGCCGCCGCCAAGGAATACAAGACAAAACCCACGCAGCACTCCGTCAAGCAGTTGCTGGAACTGGGCGTTCAACCCGACATACTCGTGCTTCGCACGGAACACGAACTCAATACGCCCATCCTGCACAAGGTGGCGCTGTTTTGCAACGTATCGAAAGAATCTGTTATTCAGTCCATTGACGTATCCACCATTTACGAAGTTCCCCTGATGCTGCAACGCCAGGGAATGGACGAAATATTGCTTGAAAAGGCGGGAATACCTGCCGGAACAAAGCCCGAACTGAAAGAATGGAAGGAATTTCTGCGCCGTAAAACCGATGCCTCCAAAGAGGTTAAAATCGCGCTGGTGGGCAAATATGTGGAATTGCAGGACGCTTACAAGTCCATCGAGGAATCGTTGCTGATAGCGTCCATTTACAACGATCGCAGACTGGATTTGAGGTTCATTCATTCCGAGAAAATTGACAAAAACAATGTGGAAACGCTGTTGAAGGACATGGATGGCGTCCTGATAGCGCCCGGCTTCGGTCAGCGCGGCATTGAAGGCAAGTTTGCCGCATTAAAATATGTACGCGAACATGATATTCCCTGCCTCGGAATCTGCCTGGGCATGCAATGTATGGTCATCGAATATGCCCGGAACGTGCTCGGTCTCGAAAATGCAAATTCCACCGAAATAGACCCGACAGCCCCCTGCAAAGTCATTGATATTATGGAAGAACAGAAAAATATCACGAGTATGGGAGGCACCATGCGGCTCGGCGAATTTGAATGCACGCTGGAAAAAGGCTCGAAAGCATACGAAGCTTACGGCAAACAGACGATTTTCGAGCGTCACCGCCACCGTTACGAGTTGAACAACGAATACAAGGCTCGACTCGAAGCGGCGGGAATGAAGTGCTCCGGCGAAAATCAGGAAACGAATCTTGTTGAAATCGTGGAAGTTCCGGCGCTGAAATGGTACGTGGGCGTGCAGTATCACCCCGAATACAATTCTACGGTCGTAAATCCCAACCCGTTGTTTATCAGTTTTATAAAAGCGGCGATAAAGGGATGATTTTGGATTTGATAGTCAATTTTCAAATCTTCAAATTTTCAAATAATTAAATTTATACAATTAAGATATGGATAGAAATACAATCACAGGTTTTATTTTAATAGGCTTGTTATTAATCGGTTTCACTTGGTGGAACCGTCCGTCGAAAGAAGAAATCGAGACGAAGCGGTTACAGGATTCCATCGCCGCCGTGCAGCAGCAAATACAGTCGCAGGAAACGTTGGCTCCCAAGGAAGAAGCGACCCTGAGCCCCGATTCAGTAGGCATGTTGTCCGATTCGCTGAAACAGTTGCAGTTAACGAACAGTTTCGGCGCTTTTGCGGCAGCCGCCGTCGGGACGGAAGAACTCGTAACGCTCGAAAACGAAAAAATCGAAGTAAAAGTCAATACCAAAGGCGGTTACGTCAATTTTGCGCGGATCAAGGATTACGTAACTTACGAAAAGGAACCGTTGGTGCTTTTTGAAGGCGAAGATTCCAAGTTCGACCTCATTTTTGTAACCGCAAACAACAGAGTAATAAATACTTCCGATTTATATTTTACCAAAATGGCGGATGGCGCGCCCAATTCCGTAACCATGCGGCTCAATGTCGGTGACGGCGGTATCATAGATTTCGTATATACCTTGAAACCCGACGATTACATGCTGAATTTCGACATTAAAACGTCGGGATTGAACGGTATTCTGGCGCCTTCGACCAATTCGCTGGATATTCGCTGGACGCAAAACATGCGGACGCTCGAAAGGGGACGCAAACTCGAAAATCAATATACCGGGCTGTATTACAAGTTTTTAGCCGACGACGTGGAGCATTTCGGCGAAACAAAAGACGACGAAAGGCAGGAATCGAGCCGTATCAAATGGATTGGCTTCAAAAATAAATTTTTCGCGTCGGTTCTGATTGCGGACGATTCGTTTTCGGGAACAATGCTAACTTCCAGGCAAAATCCCAATTCCGAGGAATATCTGAAAGATTTTGCGGCGGTAACTGCCGTGCCTTTCAGTCTGACGGCAAATACGACCGTCGGTTTTCAATATTATTTCGGACCGACCAAATATCAACTCCTCCGCGCCTACGACAAGGGCTTGGAAGCCGGGCAGGAATTGAATCTCGACGAACTTGTTCCGATGGGCTACAGTTGGTTGCGCCCCATCAACAAGTATTTTATCCTTCCGATTTTCGATTTTCTCGGTAAATTCATCACCAGTTACGGGTTGATTATTTTCCTGCTTACGCTGATTGTGAAAACGGTGCTGTTCCCCTTCACGTACAAATCGTACATGTCGCAGGCGAAGATGCGCGTATTGAAACCGCAAGTGGACGAGTTGAAAAAGAAATTTCCCAAGAAAGAGCAGGCGATGGAATTGCAGCAGGCAACCATGTCGTTGTACAATCAGGCGGGCGCAAGTCCCATGAGCGGCTGTTTACCCATGCTTTTGCCGCTGCCGATTTTGATTGCCCTGTACTGGCTGTTCCCGACGTCTATCGAATTGCGCCAGCAAAGTTTCCTCTGGGCAAAAGACCTCTCAACCTACGATGCCGTTATTTCGTGGAATCAAGATATTCCACTCATAACCAACTTCTTAGGGAATCATATCAGCCTTTTCTGTCTGTTGATGACGATTGTAAACGTTGTTTACACGAAAATCAACATGTCCATGACCAATACCGGACAGCAGCAGATACCGGGCATGAATATGATGATGTATCTGATGCCCGTGATGTTCTTCTTTTTCTTCAACCAAAGTTCTTCCGGATTGAGTTGGTACTTCCTGATTTCTACCCTGATAACGATCGGTCAAACCATGATTTTCCGTTTCACGGTGAACGAAGAAAAACTTCTTGCCAAATTGGAGGAAAACAAGAAGAAACCCAAGAAAAAATCAGGCTTCATGCAGCGTCTCGAAGAAGCGCAACGCGCACAGCAGGAACAACTCAGAAAACGCCAGCAGGGACAGGGGAGGAGATGAATTTGAAAATTTGAAGATTTGAGAATTTGAGGATTAACGGTTGGAAGTTCAAGGTTCGTAGTTCAAGGTTCAAGGTTCAAGGTTCAAGGTTCAATCCAAAATCGTAAATCAAAAATAAAAAATTATGAAAAATGTAGTAGCAATAGTAGGTCGTCCGAATGTGGGCAAATCAACCCTGTTTAACCGGTTCACGCAAACCCGCCAGGCGATCGTGGACGGAGAGGCAGGCACGACCCGCGACCGCCAGTACGGCAAAGTGGATTGGACGGGACACGAGTTTTCGCTCATTGACACGGGAGGATGGGTAGTCAATTCGGAGGATATTTTTGAAGAGGAAATCAACAAGCAGGTGAAAATCGCCATCGAAGAGGCGGACGTCATTCTGTTTGTCGTGGATATTCTGAATGGCGTTACCGACCTGGACGACGAGGTGGCACGCATTCTTCGCCGCAGCAAAAAACCGGTTGTGCTGGTTGCCAATAAAGCCGACAACTATGAATTGCATGCGCTCGGAGCGGAATTTTACAGTCTGGGATTGGGCGATCCGTATTGCATTTCTTCTATAAATGGCTCATATACAGGTGATTTGTTGGATAAAATCATTGAATTGCTGCCCTCCGAGGGCGAAGGCGAGCCGGAAGAAGAACTGCCGCGCATCGCGATTGTCGGTCGTCCCAACGCCGGAAAATCGTCGCTAATCAACGCATTCATCGGCGAAGAGCGCAATATTGTAACCGAAATTGCAGGCACCACGCGCGATTCGATTTATACGAAATATGACAAGTTCGGTCTGAACTTTTACCTGGTTGATACGGCAGGTATCCGCAAGAAGGGAAAAGTGAACGAAGATCTTGAATATTATTCGGTTATACGCTCCATCCGCGCCATCGAAAACTCGGACGTCTGCGTTTTGATGGTGGACGCTACGCGGGGCATCGAGAGTCAGGATTTGAACATTTTTCAAGTTATCCAGAAAAACAAAAAGGGGCTGGTGGTTTGCGTGAACAAGTGGGATTTAACGGAAAACAAGTCGCAGGCAGCGATTAACACGTTTACAAACGCCATTCGAGACCGTTTCGCGCCGTTCACCGATTTCCCCATTCTGTTCATTTCCGCAACGACGAAACAGCGCATTTTCAAGGTGCTGGAAAAAGCGAAGGAAGTTTATGAAAATCGCCACAAACGCGTTTCGACCGCCAAACTGAACGAGGTACTCCTCCCCGTCATCGAAAAGACACCGCCACCGTCCAATAAGGGTAAATACATAAAAATCAAATATATAACACAACTCCCGAACAGTTATATTCCGACTTTCGTATTCTTTTGCAACCTGCCACAATGGGTGAAGGAACCATACCGCCGCTTTCTCGAAAACCAGATGCGCGAAAACTGGGATTTCACCGGCACGCCGATTCAGATTTTTATGCGGGAGAAATAAAGGCACGCAACCGGCGCGGATAACACGGATTTTCACAGAGATAAACCTAAAACATACTGATTATCAATAATATATAAATCCGTGTACAACTGTATCATCCGTGTGCCGAACGACCGAACGGGACGCTATTTGTAGAAAAAGAGAATTGTTAAAAATATATAAAATATATGTAAAATATATAAAAATACACTTTTTTCGCAAAAAAAATAGCAGATATAAAAATTTTATCGTAAATTTGCGCGCTAAATTAGTATAAAAATGCAAATAAAGTAATAAGAATAATAGAAAAAAAAATGAAACGTATAGTATTTAATTTGATAGCTTTAGTTCTATTGGGAGCCGCTTTTACAGCCTGTAACAATGAACAGATAGTTGATCCGGACATACCGGGCAACGGTGGCGATGGCGCCGGTACGGAAGGCGGCGATGGCACGTCCATTTCCCTGCGCGTCTATGTACCGAACGGCGGAAGAGGCGTCAGCACGTATGCGGGCGAGTTTGCGAGCGGCTACGAAAACGTCATAGATACAATGTTCGTGGATTTGAGACAGGGAGCCGCAATCGTGGAAACCGATACGGTGGTCATTCCCAGTCCGAACGTAACGGTGGTGAACGATTCCACCTGGATCCTGAAATACGAGGTGGACGGTCTGACGACGGGCGCGATAACGGCTGAAGTGTATGCCAACCGCAGAACCGCGAAGGTGATAAATGCGGAAATCCCCCTCCCGGATCCGGGAAACCGTGAAACACTGTTCATGATGACGGGCACGGGCAGCCTGGTCGCCAACGGCTCCGGAACCGGATACGAAGGAACCGTGCACATCCAGCGCAATGTGGCAAAACTCAGAATCAACGTTTCGAAAAACGACATCTTTCTGCCTTCCGACCTGGAGATTGATTATCCCGGGATTGAGGTACAGGTACTGGACGCAGCCACTACGACGCTGCCGTTCGGACCCGCCAAAAACGACGTGGCAGTATTCGACTATGCCGAAAGAAGCGCCCATCGGTCCACGGACCTGACAAAGTTCAGTTTGACCGGCGGCGGACAGGTGGATTCAGCCTATCTCTACGAAAACTACCGCAACAGTTATTCGGTGGGGACAAACGTTACGCAGGTAAGGGTAACCATCCCGACCCTGTCCCCGTCTGAAGGCAACAAGACGGATTCCTACGTTTATACCATCTATACGAACAACCCGGACAGCACCTTCATTCTGCGCAACTACATCTATACGCTGGATATCAAGGTGAGGGGACAGAGTCTCGAACCGCTCGTCACGCTCGATCTGAAGCCCTGGAACGACATTGCCATTGACGGCAGCATACTGGGTACATATCTGAAAATGGAAACGTCGGAAATCGAATTTGACGCTTCGGGTCGTGCCGAAATCCGCTTCTGCACCGACGCGCAGGCGGTTTACATTGACTATGACGAATTTAACAACAACAATGCTCCGTACAACATAGGCGACGAAATCCTGACGGAAAACATCCAGCCCGCCGACCAAAATCTCGTACCCGGTTATGAAGGACAGGTCATACTGGACAAAACGGAATGTAACAGTTTCGTTTTCAAGATAGATCCGTCGAAGATAGATCCTTCATCAATCGGTTTCAGCGGCAATATCTGCATCAAGGCGGGAAATATCCGGAAATGCATCTCGTTCGTGGGGCAGCGAATCTATGACGCGCACTATATCGTGGGCGACTACCTGCTGGGCGTAACCGATAAATTTACAAGCGCAATCGTGGAGACGGAAAGCGGTATCGGAGACTGGCTTGAAGTATCCTC
>JAITMT010000218.1 GCA_031277235.1 Tannerella sp. | reverse complement strand
CGTTTGCTTTGCATCTCCCTGCCCGTATCATCGTCGCCGGGATAGCCGCCGAGCGGACTTAGAGCGTCGGGAGACAGACTGACAAAACCGGCCACAGCCATCCTCCGTCCCACATCGGCAATATGCGGATTAAGCCCCCTGTTTTCGTGTACAACCACTACGCCGCCCAGCTTTTTGCTGTTTCCCTTTGGCATACATAGCAACGCCTTGATCTTGCCGCCTCCCTTGGGCGATTGATATTCTATATACGTCTCCGTGATACGAGGGTCACCTGCTTTCACCTGGATATTGTCCTGATAGTTAGGCAGCATGTAGCTCATCAACGAGGAAACGGTGAGACCGCCTACGGCATACAAAGATAGCCTTTTAATAAAATCGAGCCTCGTGATGCGACTGTGAGCATAATCATCGTAAAGGTCGAAAACTTCCTGTTTTACGTCTTCTTTTTTCATTGTATTCATGGTTTTCTGTTTTTAAATTATGATTGTTGTTCAATTGTTTGGCTGACCGTCGGTTGTCTGCGGACTTTCTGTCGGGATTTCAGTCGCATCATCATCTTTGCGTCTCCTTTGATAGAAAACAAGCCCCAGAATCACAATGACCACAACGATTTTTCCACCGATTTTGTTCCAGAAACCGATCGCCGGTTTTTCAGGAATTTCGATATTGAATTCGGTTTCCAACGATTCGATGAGTTCCGCGTCGAGATCCCAGTAGGCATCTTTTTTGTCGTTGATTAAAACATGTTTCGTTTCTCCGTAATTCCAAATCGGAACCCAAAAGATGGAAAATTGCTCGTACATTACGCCCAGATTGACGTGTTCGCCGTCAATCGTTGCATCGGCTGGAAGTTCCTTAGAAACTTCCACATGCTCTCCGGTATTGTAAAAAATAACGCCTTTTGCCGAAACGGAGGTTGCCGTAAAAAAGAATGCACCTAAAAGTGCAAGGATTAAAATTGATTTTTTCATTTTGTGATAAATTTGAGTGAATTATTTTTGAATATTTTATGATAAATCGTCTTCTGTAATATTGATTTCGCAGAGTTTATTGCCTGCCGTATCATTGTAGATGTAGCGGTAACGGTAGCCGTTTTTCAGAATCAGTTTAATTGAAAGCCTTTCAGTTCCGGAAATTTCGCTTCTAAAAGCCGTAATCATTGAATTTTTCATATCTTCGACGGTAGCATCGTCTATGGAATCCAATCCTACAATTGAGTAAACATACTCCATGATTTTTTCATTTTCATGAAAATTTGCATCGGTTATGGTTAGGCCATTACCCTGGTCTTGCGGACATTGACTTTTAATGGCTTGTATTTCCTGCCTTAATTGGTTCTTTATTCTTTCGGCTGTATTATTGCCGCAATACGTCAATAGCAGCGGCAAAGAAGTTAACAGCACAAAAAAACTGTTTCTAATTATCTTTTTCAACTCCCTGATCCGTGTCGGGCGCAACTTTTTTGATTTTAGTTTCTGATTACCGGACATTTTTTTACCTTTTTTCGTCGGCAAAGTTATAGTTTTTTCCGGTTTGTGCAAAATTTCTTGTGTTTTATCGTTTCACGGGAACACGAAAACAGCATTCCGTTAGGAAACAACGTTCATCGCTCGGAGAGGGCTGTCAAGTTCTATTCCCGTCAGGGAATATCGCTCGGTAGAAAATGTTTCCTGTTTTTGGATGCATTCCGTACGGAATGCATCCTGTGTGTGGATTGTCTTTCTACCGAGCGATGCATCCCTGACGGGATGCACCGGGTAATTTTAGAATTTGACAACTCTGCCTTTGTAGGGCTGTTTTCTGCCGAATCAGGATTCGTTTATCACTTGAAAATCATTAAAAATTCAAACTTATCCCTACGCCGAAAGGATAGAGTTCCGGTCCTTTTCCCTTCTGGAAAAGCGGAAAGGGCTGATAATAACCGAAGACGCCAAATTTGGAAAATCCGGTTCTCAACACGAAACGGGCTGTCAGCGGGAAGAAATTAAAGCCTCCCAAATTTTCTTTTCTAATGCCGTCGGCTGTTCTGACTTCAATTTTCGATTTGGAATACAATTTCAGCAATCCTTCAACACTGCCATTGACGTAAAATTTTTCGGTCTGATATTCAAGCGTTAACGGAAGCGTCAAATAATAAATCAGCGCCTTGCTGTCCTTGTATTGACGCCCTTCGGGGTCAAATTCAAAATCGGCAATTCCGTTAATGTCGCGCAAACTGACATTGCCGATGAAATGGTAGCGTGTCCAGTCGAAACCGAGTCCCAAGCCCATTCCCCAATGCTCGCCGAATGTGTGATACATGCCGCCCAGCCCCAGCCTGACTGAATAGGACATGGATTTCTTCAACTCGACGCCTTCAAAACTGTTCAAGCCGTCCAGACCCGAAAAGGCAAATCCAAGCGCCTCCCAGTGAATGGTTTTATTGCTCTTTTTGTTTTTCTTTTTGTCCCACGAAAAAATGAAATCGTAGGAAGCGCCATCCACGGACACATAACTGCCGTCCTCTTTTTCAACCGTCTGGGCAAAACCGCTCTCCAGACAGAAAATCACAAGTACCGATAAAAATAAGATTTTTTTCATATTGCTATTATTTTAATTATTTGTTGTTCAATTTAATAAAAAGATTTTTCAACTTGTCCAGTTCGTCTTTCCAGTCCGTAACGGGAAACTTGCCTTTCATGTAAATCAGCGTAATTTTGCCGTCCTTTACATTATATAATATGTATTCCCTTTCAGCGGTTGGATTTTGGACTCCGAAAGCAAAATACAGCGTTTTCACCATTCCATCCTGCCGTATCTCTTTCAGCATGAATGTATTGCCCGCCTGTTCTTCCCGGTGAAAATCGCGCCTGACCGATTCGGCTATCCGGTTTTCGACTTCGGGCGGCACGTCCGTCATCAAACATTTGTAACGCTCAATTTTCGTGTTTCCCGCCAAAACGTCCTTGCCGAGATTGATCAGCACCGAGCCTTTCTGCCTGCCGTATTCACTGAAAATCGTGTCGATACTCAAACCTTGCTGCGCGCCTGCCGAAAAAACGCACAGGAAAAAGGACGCAAACAGTATATTTCCGATTAAATTTTTCATATTATTTATCGTTATCTAAAATTATTTCCAAAGCCTCTATTTGTGAGGATATTATCCCGTTTCCACTTTCATCCAGACTGTTCAGCGACTGAAGCGTTTCCGCGCCGATCCGGTGCATATTCGTGTATTTTTTACCGTCAATATAAGCCAGCGATTGCTCTTTTCCCGCCTGCGAAGTCGTCAGTTTGACGCCCGCAAACAGCAGCAGCAGAAAGGAAGCCGCCGCAATCCGGTAACGCCACAGGGAGACTCTCCTACCCTCTTTTTTCCGGTCAATCGCCGCCAGCATCCGACTGTCGAAATCACCATCCAAACCCTGCGAAACGCCGTCAATTCCCGAAAACCACGGGCGATATTTTTTCGCATCAGGCGGCAAAACCGGGTGTTTCGCGAAAAACTGCCTGAGGGCGCGTTCTTCCTGCGGCGAAGTTTCGCCCGCCCAATATCTTTCCATCCTTATTTTCAACTCATTCCAATCCATATTGTGAAATTTTTATGTACAATTCCTTAATCTGTTTTCTCGCTCTGAATATGTTTACTTTCACGTCGGCTTCCGTAACGTTCAGATCATCTGCAATTTCCCGGTACGACAATTCTTCGATTTCCCGCAGAATGACCATTTTACGCTGTTTTTCGGGCAGTGAGCGGATAATCGTCATGACCAGCGCCTTTTCGTTTTGCCGCACCAGTTCGTCGAGCGGCGGCAACGTCCCGGCAATCCCTTCCGCGTCCGGAATTTCGTCCAGCGATTCGTGATAAAAGCCGGTTTGTCTTTTGCGGTCAATTGCCCGGTTTTTGATCAGTACCATCGCGTAAACTTCCATATTGTCAATCATTTGCCATCCTTTCCGCTTGTCCCACAACTGCAACATCACATCCTGCACCACGTCCTCCGCATCCTCGACGGAATCGGTCATGTAGAGCGCCTTTCTGAACATCCTGTTTTTCAGCGGCAAAATGGTGCGTATGAAATAATCGCGTTCTGTATCCATATTTCAATGAGAGGACGAAGGTACGATAAAAAAGTTACAAAATTGTAGATTTTTTTTTGATGGCGGCGCTTTTTTCCGTTCCGCAGGCAACGCTTCGCTCGCCTGCGGTTATGAAAATTTGTCCTTTCAGGAGATTTCGATGCCGGTTATCCCGAAGGGATTACATATTTATAGCCGTGGATATCCGCGGTATTGTACGACCCCGACGGGGTCGTACCTGTTCGTTGCAACATCTGTCTATAAATATATGACCGCTTCG
>JAITMT010000166.1 GCA_031277235.1 Tannerella sp. | reverse complement strand
CCCTGGTCGCTGATTCATGTAAACAGGGCAAAAGGGCAGTACAGAAACGACAGACTGCTGCTGAATACGAAATCGGAAGACAGGCTGGTATTTTTTCAAACATTTAACGGTCTGTATCTTACCATTGACATCCACGATGAAAACGGCAAAAACGCCGTATATTATCGCGGGGAATGTCTCCGTGCTTCCCTGCAGGATTTCCTGAACGTTTATTCGCAGGGACGCGACTACCTGAACGACAATATGAAATGGATAGACAAAGACCTGGCAAAACAGGGCACGCCGCCGGAAACGCTTCGCGACCTTTTCCATGACAGTCCCCAACCGCCGAAAGTACGGACATCATTCGCCCGCAACGAAGTAAAACAGGTTCAGGATCCGCCCAAACCCGTGGCACAAAACACCTCCGCCCCGCCCTTCATGCCGGGGTCGTGGACGATAGTGGAGTGAATTGTCTTGAAAATATGACTGTAACCGGTTGAAAATCAAAATGAACCGGACAGAATACAAAGTATATATTGCATACATCAGGAATATCATTTCCGGAAGTCTTGATGCGTCGTCCGGACTGTTGCAGGAGTTTCGGGAAAAAGATGTCAATATCCCAAAACTGCTGTCAAGACCGTTATTGCAGTTGCTGCTCCCCGTCGCCTATACGCAAGCAGGCAGACTGTGGTTTATCGAAATCCTGCAATACGTTGCCAACGAAGTAGATACAGGAATAGCCAACGGGTTCCGGAACTATTGCGACGACCTGGAAAACCTTGTCCGGAAGCGACATTTCCATATTACTGTAAATCGCACTGTTCAAACAAGTTAACAGTTCCATTCAAAGTCAAAAATACAAGTACGGACAAGAAACAGGATTGATATCTATCTTCCTGAATTTTTGATGATTGCAGCAATTTTTCTGTTGAAAAACCTGATTTGAAGAAGTTGCTCAAGCGTGATGTGCATACGATACCGCCAATAATGATTCGGATTGGCGGGCACATTGATGCGCTCCTTGCTTTCGTCGGGCTGTTTGATGCTGTCGTCTATGGCAAACCAGTCCTGTAATGGTATGATTGTCAGCATGGAAGCGGCATTCAAATGATTGCCGACAATCTGTTCCGCAATTTCGACGGAACATTCTGCCGGCGCTTCGCCCGAATAGCCAAGCGCTTCATTATAATAGCGTTGCGTCTTTTGCGCGTCTTCTTTCCACCAGGCGCGTATTGGATTCATGTCGTGCGTGGAAGTCGTGCAGACGGAATAATAGGGAACTTGCTGTAAATCTGTAAATTCCGAATTCATCTTTTTGGACAGGCGACCCAATTCGAGCGAAAGAATATTCAGTTTTTCCATCACTTCGTGCACGGAGGCGGGAATCATTCCGAGGTCTTCGCCGCAAATCAGCATATCCGTCGAATCAAGCAGCGGAACAAGCCTTTTCAACGCCGTTTCCTTCCAAAATTCATTGTGCCGGACATAGAAAAAGTCATTGTATAAACGGTCGAATGCAGCCTGCTCTTCCCGGCTTAACTCATTGTAAACGTGAGCGTTTTTTGCCGAGATGCGGGGATGATATTTGCCTTTTTCGTAAGGGTCTTCGAGGAATAAAACTTCATTGGCAATCTGCATCAATCCCTGGATAACGTGTTCCGGCGTATCGGGCAGATGGATGATTTTCTGCTGCGTCGAACAGTGTTTATCCAAGACAAAGTGTTTACTGTCAATGGATTTCAAATATTTTTCCGTGATTTCGGCTGCATCTTTTCCGAAAAAATATTCCAGATTGTCCTTGCGTATTTTGGGAACAGTCCATAACCTGTTGAATCTCAGCCCCCACTGTTCGATTTCTTCGACAGTCAGCGGCAAGGCGGGGCGAAAATGTCCGCACAATCCCTCCACATAATCCAGCGGAATTTCCCAAATGCGGAAAAACCCCAATATATGGTCAATACGCATACAATCAAAGAATTTGCCCAGATTTTCCAGCCGTTTTTTCCACCACTGAAACCCGTCAGCCTCCATTTTTTTCCAGTTATAGGTGGGAAACGACCAGTTTTGTCCGATCTGCGAAAAATCGTCGGGCGGCGCACCTGCTTGCTGTTCCATGTTGAAAAGTTTTTTTTCCGACCAAGCCTCGACGCTCGTGCGATTTACGCCGATGGGCAAGTCGCCTTTCAGCAATATTTTTTTCTCGCGGGCGTATTTGGAAATTTCGGCAAGTTGCTGATGCAGTGTGTATTGGACGAAATAAGTGAAAGTAACTTTGTCATTGTCCAAAGCGCCGCTTTTGTACAGAAATTCAATACTTTTCCGCTGATATACAGCCTGATTGCCCCATTTGGACAGGTCGGAAGATTTGTATGCCTCGATGTTGTCCGTGAAAACGACGTATGGCAGTAGCCAGTCCTCGTTTTTCCGGCAAAAATCCCGAAAATGCGCATCCTTTTTGATGGATTCCCTGTTTTCCCAATAATAATCGTACAGATATTGCTGTTTTTGCCTTGCAACTTCTTCGTAATCAAGAGATTCCTTGTTGTTTAGAAATTCCTGTATTTCCTCATATTTTTTTCGTTTTTTGACGTTATTCAACTGTCCCAACATGTTTATACTCACGTAGATAGGATGAATGGCATAAATCGAAATGGCGCTGTAGGGATAGGAATCGCGCCACGTATGCGAATGCGTCGTGTCGTTGATGGGCAGCAACTGAATGATGCGCTGACCGGTCTGTTCCGCCCAGTCAATCAGCAACTTAACATCTCCAATATCGCCTATCCCGAAACTGTTTTTCGATCGCAGCGAAAAAACGGGAATAACCGTGCCGGCGATTTTCCATCGCGGCGCCTTCGGAGAACGCAACGGAACGCCCGAAACGGTAACGGTATTTTTCTTAAAATCAGGAACTTGTTCGATAATTCTGTTTTCGCCTTCTTCCCAGTAACACAAGTCTTTTGTCGTTTTTTTAACGACAATAAACTTGTATTCAAGGGGAAACGCAATCGTTGAAAGATTGAGAAGCGCTTCCCACTGCGGAAACATTCTTCCGGTCAGGTAAATCGCTTTTTCCGGCGCCCAATTTCCCAGTAGCGGTTGATTTCCGGTTATGGCAACGACCTCATCTTCATTTAATTGCGGCGCAAAAAGGCGAAATTTTATCTTTTTCAGCTGCATTTTGACGCTCCGCAATTCGTACAACTCAAGCAACCTTCCTGATAGATAAGCGTTTCAAAGCCGCAATTGGGGCATTTTTGTCCTTTTGCCTCTGCGCCGTTCGGCAAATATTTTTTCAAGGCGCGTTCCACGCCGTTTTTCCACGTATTGATGTCTTCGTCGTTCAACTCCATGCCCTGTACAAGCTTCATTACCTGGTCAATAGGCATTCCGTAGCGCAACACGCCCGAAATCAGTTTGGCGTAGTTCCAAAACTCGGGATTGAATTTGCCGTCCAAGCCCTCGATGGTCATCTTGTAGCCGCGCTTGTTTTTGAACTGGAAATCGTAATGTTTGTCTCCGTTTTCATCATAACTCTTTATAATTGAGCCTTTTAAAACATTTTTCGGTAGCATGATACCTTCGTCGTCGTCGGCAAGTCCCGTGAAAATTTCATACGGGCGACCGTTCAACAGACCCACGAAAGCGATCCATCTGTCGTGATTGTTCTGAAACTTAACGACGTCGGCTTCGAGTTCGCGCGGGCGGGTGGTCATAATCACGGGTGGTTCCATGCAGTCCGGATCGCCTTTCTGCTTTTTCTTTTTGTCTGTCATGGAGACGAGTATGCCCGACCGAGAGCCTTCGCGATAAACCGTACAGCCTTTGCAACCTTCTTTCCAGGCTTGTATATATAACTGATTTACAAGTTCTTCCGGTGTATCCTGCGGCAGATTGATGGTTACGCTGATGGAATGGTCCACCCATTTTTGTATGCGCCCCTGCATCGTAACCTTTTGCAGCCAGTCAATATCGTTGGAAGCAGCCTTGTAATAAGGCGATTCCCGCACCATGTTTTCAATTTCGTCTTCCTTGTATTTTCGGGAAGGCGAATAGCCGTTTGCCAGCATCCACGTAACGAATTTATGATGAAAAACGGTGTATTCCTCAAAGGCGTCGCCCGTTTCGTCCACAATATCAACGCGCGAATTGGGGTCGTTGGGATTCACTTTCCGGCGGCGTTTGTAAACGGGCATAAAAGCAGGCTCAATGCCCGAAGTGGTTTGTGTCATGAGACTTGTCGTGCCCGTCGGCGCGATGGTCAGGCAGGCGATATTGCGACGACCGTACATCGCCATTTCCATGTACAAAGCGGGATCGGCGGCTTTCAGACGGTTGATAAACGGATTTTTCTCCTCGCGTTTCGTGTCGTAAACTTCAAACGCACCGCGCTCTTTCGCCATCTGCACGGACGAGCGATATGCCGCCAGCGCCAGCATTTTCTGCACATTTTCAGCGAAATCGGTCGCTTCTTCCGTACCGTAACGCAGATTCAGAGCGGCAAGCATATCGCCTTCCGCCGTGATTCCCACGCCCGTGCGACGTCCCTGAATCGTCTTGTGCTGAATTTTTTCCCACAAATGTCTCTCGATATGCTTAATCTCCTCGGATTCAGGGTCTGACTTCACTTTTTCGAGTATTCTTTCGATTTTTTCGGCTTCGAGGTCTATGATGTCGTCCATGATGCGCTGCGCATAGCCCACGTGCTCCCTGAACAGGTCGAAATTGAACTGCGCCTGCGGCGTAAAGGGATTTTCCACGTAAGAATACAGATTGATGGCAAGCAGCCTGCAACTGTCATAGGGACAGAGCGGTATCTCGCCGCACGGATTGGTCGAAACGGTCTGGAAACCAAGGTCGGCATAGCAGTCGGGAACCGATTCGCGAATGATGGTATCCCAAAACAAGACGCCCGGCTCCGCCGACTTCCAGGCATTGTGTATAATCTTCTCCCACAGGTCTTTAGCGTTGATTTCCCTTTTAATAAACGGATCGGGAGAATCAACGGGATATTGCTGCTGATAAGGCGTGTTGTTGATGACGGCGTTCATAAATGCGTCGTCAATCTTGACCGAAACATTCGCGCCCGTTACTTTACCTTCAATCATTTTGGCGTCTATAAACGACTCTGAATCAGGATGTTTGATGGAAACGCTCAACATCAGCGCGCCGCGCCGTCCTTCCTGCGCCACTTCGCGCGTCGAATTGGAATAGCGCTCCATGAAAGGCACTAAACCGGTGGAAGTCAGCGCCGAATTTTTCACAATTGAATCTTTCGGGCGAATGTGCGACAAATCGTGTCCCACGCCGCCGCGCCGCTTCATCAACTGCACCTGTTCCTCGTCAATGCGGATAACGGCGCCGTAGGAATCGGCGTTCCCGCCCAATCCGATTACGAAACAGTTTGATAATGAGGAAATTTGATGGGTATTTCCAATACCCGTCATCGGACTTCCCTGCGGAATGATGTACTTGAACCGGTCAAACAGTTCAAACAGTTTTTCTTTTGCAATCGGATTGGGATATTTTTTCTCAATCCGATGAATTTCAGACACTAAACGGTTGTGCATATCGGTCGGCGTTTTCTCGTAAATATTGCCGAAGCCGTCTTTCAGCGCGTACTTGTTTACCCAAACTTTTGCGGCAAGTTCGTCACCCGTGAAATAAACCAATGAAGCCTTGTATGCTTCATCAAATGTATAAGTTTTTTGGCTCATCGTATATGTTTTTAATATTTTCTAATCGGGTGCAATATTAGTAAGACTTTCTGAATTGACAAAATATTTTTTATCTTTTTTTTGGAAATTCTCCAAAATATTTTTTATTTTATTGATTATTAAAGATATAAAAAAATGGTTTTTTAGAAAAGTTTTCCAAAAAGAAAAAGCGTGTGAAATTGCGCTTAATGTTTTTGTATAGTTGTATTATCCTATTGTTCTCACATATAAAATGACTACTAAGTGTTATGCCTGAAAAAGTCTTTAAAATATATTTTATGGTTAACAATTCATTTTAAGATATCTCTGAAGTCTTCCGTTATACTGGTGGAGGCGACCATTCCCGTAGGTATCATATTAAAGAGTCATTAAAAAATACACATATGCGTTTTCTATTTGTTTTCCACACAATGCTTACAGTTTATATCATCACATTTTTTCCTTTACATAGTTTACAATTTCAATAATTGTGTCCTTTGCTTCATCTATATGTTCTTTAAATGAACGACTTGTATCAAGGACAACTAAGATATATGCATTCTTTTTCCTCATCGGGACACTTTCGTATTCTGAATTTTTGCGAAATTTCTCCATCTCGTAAAACCACTGAGTGACGAGAGATTTATTTACCGGATAGGGTTTATTGTCTTTCCTCATATTTTTTACAACGAACGTCGCCTTTGTATGTACACTGGCTGTAATCCTATCCATAACTATCTCGCCATTTTGCGGTATCTCTATACTGAATCCTTTACTTGTACTAATACCTTTTAAATAGAATTTTGATCCACTGAACAAATTCCATCTTTTATAGAAATCTCCTTCAAAATAAATTTTATCGTCTTCTACGTTTGTGTCATTCAACATCATTCTGATTCTTTTACCTGCATAATCTTTGGGGATTTCAAACTCCAAAGAAGATACAACAAATTCATCCTTGAATTTTTCTTTCAGTACATTCAAATCTTTTTCCATTAAAATTTCAGGTGTAGATTGATTTTGACTGCCAGCAAAATATGATAATTTTTGTTTTAACTCATCAATTGAATAGGTATTTAAATCATCATCTTCTCCTAAAAAATACATTACAAAAGACTGAAAGGAATTAGTTTTATTTGGTATTTCAAACAATTTTATCGGTCCAAGTGTGATTTTATTATTCATTATTGTATGCAATCTCTTTTGAATCTTTGTACCATAAATATCAGATGTCGCATAATTGCCTTTGCGGTTTTGTCTCGCTAATTGCGTTGAAATATTATCAAGACCGTCGGTAAGAAAAATAATATAATAGTTACTGTTAGGGTCATTTTCCATAAATAGTTTTTTGACTTTACTTATACGATCAAGTCCTAAATCCAAAGCAAAATATGCTGCAGTGTTCGAGCCCTGTTTCAAATCATTCACTTGTTTCTTCATCGCAGTCATTTGGACTGTGCTCTCCAAATCGTATGGCGGATTGTTACTATTTCTGTCTCCATAACTTAAAGTAACATTATCATTGAATCCTATAACATCTGCTTTCATCTTTGATGTATAGATTTTTTCAGAACATGAAGTAAACAGAAGTAAAACAATAACAGCCACAAATGGCATCAGTTTTTTTTGTGTTCTATTTTTCAGGCTTTTCGAACTCGCCCCATTTGAATGGTTTCCGGTCTCCATCTCTCTTGCGCTGATTGTAGCGACTTGATTCTTTTTTTTTAATTTCATAATCTACTGTTTTATAATTTATTAATAGTAATTGCTATTCAGATTTAGACAACAAAAAAGCGGACTTAAATCCGCTATTGAGGTCTTCGACTACCGTTAGTGTAGATATAAGCCCGCATTTTTGCGAGCGTTATCACATCTTACACTAACAGTTATAATAATTGAAATTGTCGAAGTTTCAATAGCAAGAATGCGTTAAACGCCATCTTTTATATATGTCTGTTGCGTCTTATGACGCTCTGTTTTCTACATAAGCAGTTCGTTTTGATTTGTAATCGGCAGCAAATAAACGAATATTTTTTGAGACTGCCAAATATTTTGAAGAAAATTTATACGACACAACAAAAGGACAACTACCATTGCAACTATTTTTCAAGAAAATATCATAAAAATTATGCTGTTAAAAAATTAAATTATAAATTTTATGATAAAAACGTAACACGTTTTGAAAAATGTGTTGTGTTTTTTTCCATGCCTTGTTCGTTTGATCCTTGAACGTTAAATCTAAAAGACAGCAATAATTTTGGGAAGAAAAACAATCAATCCCACAATTACGGATACAATAACCCCCAACAGTACTGCTCCCGCCGCTAAATCTTTAATTTTTTTAATCATTTCATGCTTCTCCGGCGAAACAAAGTCGGATATATTTTCAATGGCGGAATTGAGCGCCTCCAAAGCAATCACCCATCCGATACAAAGCAGGACAGCCATCCATTCACCGGCGGATATTCGAAACACAAATCCGGCTACCAGCACGCCTACCGATATGAAAACATGAATTTTTGCATTCGGCTCTTCCCGAAACAATATTTTCATGCCGTTGAAAGCGTATTTGAAACTCTTGAACCGTCTGCGTAATGAATCTTTTTCTTGTCTCATAAATATGAATAAGATGGACAAAGATATGAAATCTTAACGAAAATGTAATAAAAAAGAGGAAAAAATGTAACAAAAAGGTCTTACTTTTGCCATCGAATTTAAAGCAAAAAATGAAAGAAAAAATTTTAATCGGTTGTTTGTTATGCTGTTCGGCGTTTTTTATGAATGCGCAGACTGATTCGGCAAAGATCAAATTGACGGGATATGTACAGACTCAATTTCAGTGGGGTGAGGAAGACGCTTCGCTGAAAGTAGGGGCAGTGAATGAGGATAAGACACAATCATTCAATAGGATAGGAATACGAAGAGGGCGCATGAAGCTGACTTACGAAGAAAAGTTGGCTTCGGTCGTTTTTCAGGTGGATGTGACGGAAAAGGGGGTAGGGCTGAAAGATGCTTATTTTGCTGTCAAAGAGCCTTGGGCCAAGGCTTT
>JAITMT010000138.1 GCA_031277235.1 Tannerella sp. | reverse complement strand
ATCAATGTCCCGTTAGGGACAGGATATTGGTAGAAAACATGTCACACACAACGGGCGTGCCGTTAGGTACGCGATATGAAAAAAATCAACCTGTTGCGTACCTGACGGCACGCCAGGCGTGAGAGAAAATCCGTATTCTACCAATATCCCATCCCTACGGGATAAAAGAACGAAGAATATTTTCATTATATGCACATTTTTTACACCCCACCCGACGGGATTGCATGTTTATAGAAAATGCCATATTTCAACCCCGTTCGACTCCTTCGGAGTCGTATATTAATCCGAATTGTGTTTTCTATAAATATTTGAATCCTTTGGATTCTTTGTTGCACCATTTTAGGTGTTTATACGGAAATTCATTTTTGTATATTTGTCATTTCCTTGCTACTGAGGTTGTTTAGTTGTTTAAATTAGGTGGAAATGAGGTTTTGAATTGCAAACAAAACGACGGGACTTGACAGCCCCAAGCCAACAGAGGAAGGAGCCGCTCCGCAGGTAACGCTGCGCTCACCTGCGGTTATGAAAATCTGGCTTTTCAAGCCTCGAATTTCGCTTGTGCGGGACGGAAAAACGGCACAAAAAACAAGATTTTTACCGCAAATAATCATTTTCTCAAAAAAAATACCGAAATTTGCAATAAAAAAGGTTAAAGTGGCGTTCTATTTTTCGCCTGAATCTTTTATTAATTGTTGAAAAAATGAAACATAACATAAGAAGATATTTACTGTTTCCGGTAATGATAACGGTTTTATATTCAAACACTTTCGCTCAAATCAGCGAAGGTGGAATCCCGCCGAGTTTTCATTATTCCGAAACGAAAAGCAGCGCCGGAACGGTTGAAAAAGTTCCGGTTAATTTCTATATCGAAGACTTGCGCGAAACCGACGGGTGGCAAGCGCGCGAAGGCGTCCCGATGCCGGTGGCTAAACTGATTGACGTTGATTATTCGCCGGAAAATTCGGGCAAATGGATAACGCTTCCCGGAGGCGAGCGGATTTGGAAACTCGAACTGGAGGCTCAAGACGCAGTCGCCATCATGCTGTATTACAACGATTTTCTCATTCCGGAAGGCGGGAAATTGTTTATCTACAGCAATGACAAATCGCACTTGCTGGGCGCTTACACGCACGGAACCCATCCCGACGGCGGGCTTTTTGCCACCGAATTTGTGAGCGGCGACAGGATCGTGCTCGAATACGTTGCACCCGAAAACGGCGAAAACAAACCGGAAATCCGTATCGGTCAAATCGGTTACGGATACAACCAATCGGCATTGAGAGCGCTTTGCCTCGTACAAAGCCGTAAGGAATCGGGCGATTGCGAAGTGAACATCAACTGTGAGGAAGGCGATGCGTGGCAAAACGAAAAACGCGGGATATGCCATACGGTTCAAAAAATAGGCAATGCGGCTTATATCTGTACCGCCTCGCTGGTGAATAACACTGCACAGGATTTGAAACCGTTGATAATCACGGCAATGCACTGCTCAGACGATGGCTCCAAAATGGCAAGCGCCAACGACATGCTGCAATGGCTATTCTATTTTGACCACGAACTTGAAGGCTGCGACAACAATTCTTCCCCGATTGACTGCCAGTCAATGACCGGTTGCACGCTGCTTGCCGGTACGGAACTCAACGGCGAATCGGACGGTATGCTGCTGCTGCTCAGACAAGTCATACCCGATTCTTACAATGTGTATTACAACGGCTGGGATCGCAGCAGCGCCATTCCGCAGTCGGGTGTCGGCATTCATCATCCCGAAGGCGATTACAAGAAAATTTCCACCTACGGACAGCCTGCCACCATTGAAACATTTGATGCCGGTGATATAGCGGGAGAAAACAATGCGCATTTCAACGTAACCTTCATGCAAACCGCAAACGGCTACGGCGTTACGGAAAAAGGATCGTCAGGCTCGCCGCTGTTCAACCAGAACAAACTGATTGTGGGTACCCTCTCCGGCGGCAATTCCTCCTGCTCCTATCCCAGGGGACTGAATCTCTACGGCAGGCTTTATTATCACTGGGACAGGTACAACACCGATTCCCTTTCCCAAATGAGCGTCTGGCTCGACCCGATCAATTCCGGCGTCCAGACATTGGCGGGCAGATACAACACGGCGTTCAAACCTGCGCCCGTCAATCTGCAAATCATCAATCAGGGGTTGGGCATGTATCTCGAATGGGATATGCCGGGCAGCAGTTCGAACGTTGAAAGATATTATGTTTACCGCAATAACCGGAAAATCGGCGAAACGACCACCAACTATTTCCCGGACAGCGATCCGCTGCACGGTTCCAACACCTATGCCGTGTCGGCAATTTATGCGGGAGGCGAAGAATCCGAATTTGTTACGGCTTCCGTTGATTTTGTCAAATATCAGCCGCCCCTCAATTTGAGAGCCGAACGGGTAGCCACGTCGAGAGTCAGATTGACCTGGGATGCTCCCGAATTTGAGCAGACAATCTATTGGGGTTCGATGGATATAACTTACGGCGTCTCTTTCGAGAATGGCGAACCGTTCTATTTCGGACAGGTTTGGCAGCCCGACGAACTGACTTTGCTTCACAGAAAAACCGTCAAAGCCGTACAGTTTGTTCCCGACGGAGGAAATACGTATGAAATTTATATCAGGCAAGGCGAGCGCATTTACCGGCAAGCCGTCGAACCGTCCTCGCTGCAATATTTGAATATCAATACGGTCAATCTTGCAACACCTTACGTGATAGACGCTTCCATGCCGCTGTTCGTTACCGTCCATGCGGTGTCAGTCGGTTCGGACTATCCGGCTGTGTGCGACAACGGTCCGGTCGTTGACGGCAAGGGAAACATTTACTCCTTCGACGGAAATACGTGGATGAAACTGTACGAGGAAGACGAGCCCGGCGATTTCAACTACAATTTCATCGTTACCGCCATCGTGTCGTCGGTGGAAGGCGAATTGCCCGTTCAAGACAACAGCAGAACAGCAGCGTCTGCAAAGATATTGAAGAGCAGCCGGCAAAACGTTCGCTCCGCGAAAATCGGAAACGCGCCGGCTTCCGTTTCCCTGCGCAGTTCGCAGCCGAAAAACTATCCCGAAGTAACCCGCTACAAACTGTTCCGGATAAATTCCTCTTTCAGTTTTGTCCAGGCGCCCGCAACTTCCTATTCGGATGTAACTTCTTCCAATCAATATACCTATCAGGTTTCCGCATTGTACGGAGATAGCGAAAGCGCAAAAAGCAATATCGCCAACATCGTTACCGTAGATATTCCGAGCGTGAATGATTCGGTGGATATTTTGCCGTCCGCGTTCTCCAATTCGGTTCGTCTGAAGGGCTACGAATATGTTACCAAAATAGATGTATTCTCAGCCACGGGCGCCGTCAATTTCACCATTGACATCCCCTCGCAAACCATCAATACCTCCTCCCTGTCGCCCGGCATCTATTTCTTCCGCATCTACGGCGACAACGGCAAAGTGCTCAAAGTGGCGAAGACGGTGAAGGTGAATTGAAAAAAACAGAGGTCATTTGCACAATGCAATGACCTCGCTGTTTACATTGCGAAAATCGGAATCCTTTATTCGCCGTTTATCACATCTTCAATACCCCTTGCATCAATCCATTTTCCATTGATGAGGAAAGCGGCAGGATTGTCTATGTCGGGTAAATAATATCTTACTAAATCAATAGTGAAGGGGTAAACAACTTTTCCCTTTTTGTCAATGAAACCCCATTTCCCGTTGAGTTCTACGGCGATATAATCATCTTCGGGGTATGTTTGAGTTACTTTATCATATTTCGGCGGGATAATTTCTGTTCCGTTTTCGTCTAAATAGCCCCATTTTCCATCCATACATATTTGCGGAAAATCCTGAAAATAAGTTTGAATGGAATCGTATTTCGGATGAACCATAATTTCACCGTTATTTTTTACAATTCCCCATTTCCCGTTAAGTTTCAACGGCATCTTTTCTGTATCTGAATAACCAATTTCTTCATATATAAACGGAAGGATTACTTTTCCCGTCTTATTGATAATTCCCCATTTCCTATTTTTTGAGGCAACGATAAGGCTATCGTTTCGATAAATCAGGTTAAATTTACCATACTCAACCGGAACTATTATTTTACCTGTAAAGTCCACAAAACCTGTTTTATTTTTTTTCTTTATCTGTATCAAATTGATAGTTTCATCCATTCCTGTTTTTTGCAGAAACTTGTTTGTAATTTCATCGTATCTGTAAGGAATCACAACTTTATTATCTTTATCAATAACTCCCCATTTCCCGGTTCGTTTTGCCTTATACAAACTATCTCCGGCAAAATACTCCAATTCATCGTAAACCGGCGGGATAATTTCTGTTCCGTTTTTATTTAAATATCCGATTTTGTTTCCTATCCTTGCTCTGATGGGATTATTGTATAAATTTCCGATTTCATCATATTTAAACTGCGATATTTCCTCTCCCGCTTTATTGATTAATCCCCATTTGCCGTTTAGTTTTGCGGAAGCAATATTGTTTTCAAAATTGTTTATAACTGCATATTTTATCGGGGTAATTTCGTTGAAGTTTTCATCTATCATTCCCCACTTACCGTGCAACTTAACAATTCCACGAGACGAAATAGAATTATACTTGGGGGATACGATTTCCTTACCTGCAATATCAAAAATTCCCCAACAGTCATTTGTTTTTACTTGGATGAACTTTTCATTGTATCCGCCCCATTCATCAAATTTTATCGGAATAATTATTGTATTTTTTTTATCAACCGCACCCCACTTACTGTTTGTTTTCACCAATACAATCTCTTCATATATATGAATACTATCATATTTTAAAGGAATTATTTCCACCCTCAGCGTATCAATGATTCCCCATTTTCCATCATTTACTGCCGGGGCAAAACCACGGTAATAACGCCCTAACGAGTCGTATTTAATGGGGACAATAACTTCATTCTTGCCGTTGAGCATTCCCCATTTTTCGTCCAATTTAACACGGAATATGCTATCGGGGTATCGGTCTATATCGTCATAAATCAAAGGAATTATTTCGTTTCCTTTTTTATCAATAAAGCCGCATTTACCATTCAAATATGCCCTGACAAATTGTTTGTTACCCATATAATTCCCATTATAAGTTTTCAAAGAATCATATTTTAAGGAAATCATCTCCTTTCCGGTCCAATCAACGATTCCCCATTTCCCATGATTCTTCACCGGTACAAAATTCTCCTTTGCCTGAGAATAAGAATTAGCAATAGAGTCATATCTCATTGGAATTAACAAACTGTCTTTCAAATCAACCGCACCCCATTTCCGGTCCAATTTTATGAATGTATGATTGAAATTTACTCTAATATCTTCATATTTGAACGGAATTATTATGTTCCCATTTGTAGCGATGTAACCCCATTTTCCATTCAATTTTGCTTTTGCTCCTATCCCATCCTCCCATAATTCATCATATTTCAAGTCCGTAATCTCCTTTCCGTCCTTCACAAAACCCCATTTTCCGTTTCGTTGAACTTTCGCCAAATCATATCTGATATAATCCTGAATGGAATCATACGCTATCGGAACGATTATTTTTCCCGTGTAGTCCACATATCCCCATTTCCCATTCTGTTTCACGGGGACACAATTGCTTGCATACCCTGAATCGTTTATGGGATAATAACTCCCTACCGAATCATACAAGAATGGAATTGCCGTTTTGCCTGTTTTATCGAGAAATCCCCACTTGTTCTTCAATTTTGCAGGCAGACCATTTTGTAAAATAACTCCAATCGTGTCATATTTTATCGGGATGATGCTTTTTCCGTTTGTTCTGTCAAAAACCCCCCATTTATTTTTATGCTTCACGGCTACAATTTCCTTACTGTAACTTCTTGCATACCACATAATATCATCGGAATCTATGACATCTTTAATCAAATCATACTTGAAAGGTATAATAATTTCGTCCGACTCATTGACAACTCCCCACTTGTTACCTAATTTTGCCGAAATAGTGTTGTTAATCATATAGTTAACCGTATCGTATTCCGCTTTAATTTCATTGGAGACATTTCCATGTTGAGCAGAGGCAATAGATGCGAAAAACAATGCAATTATCCATAAAATATTTTTCATAAATCTTAACGGTTTGTTATTAAAATATTTAATCCATTAAAAAACAAAGATATAGTTTATTCCTTGATGAATTTCTGAACGCTGTTACCCGACCGGACAAAATACACGCCGGACGCCAAATCAGCGATACGGACGGATTTTACGGGAAGCGCCGATTTCAGCAAAATTCTGCCCTGCATGTCCATGATTTCAAACACCGTTTCCCTGTTGAAATACAGCGTTTCTTTTGCCGGATTGGGGAAAATTCTCAATTCTTTGGACGAATCGTCATTGAATTGTATGGCAGTTTCTGTATTGACTACGACTCTTTCCAATGTTGCATCAGCGTTACTCGCCTGATGACCGCCGCCTAAAATAATTTTATTGTCTCCCTGAAATTTCATATCCCGCAGATAGAGAATACCGAAAGTATATGCTTCTTTTCCGCTTTTTCCGTCGTCGTTAACAATTGTAATTTTTTCGCCACTGTTATGGTAACCCGCGATCATATATTTATCTTCAATTAGAGAGATAAGACTTATGCCGGTATTAGAACAATAAAAGCCATTTTCACCGAAATCTGTATCAAGTATTCCGCCGGAAGAGAATTTGCTCAAAAAAGCGCCATTCCAACTCGGACCGCAAATGGAGCGCCCAAAACCGGAAAGTATAAGATTACCATTGTTATCTTCAACAATATCAAAAAAAGATTCATGGTCAAAATCAAAATCCTGCTTAACATCCAAATGCCAAATTCCATTATTGGCAAAGTTTGTATCTAATTCTCCCGCAGGAGTTAATTTTCCAAGACCTAATTCTGTATTGGGATAACTGTTGTATGTGCCTGCAATGACAATTGAACCGTCGTTAAGAATTTTCATACAAGACGGACTAATAGAGTTAGTCAAGTACACTGTTCCATTTTCTCCAAAAGACTCATCACTTTCTCCTTCATAGTTATATTTCAGAATAGAAGCATTTTGATAACTATCCGTTTTTGCAATCAGCATAAAATCATCACTTTCCAAGTTTATTATATAACCTGTATTAAGATTAACTTTTCCATTATTGCCAAAGTTTTGGTCAATAGTTCCATTTTCGTTAAATCTCATCATTATATTTTCGTATCCTCCTTCAATCTGAACATTGGAAAACATTCCGATTACAACGATTTTATTGTCATCTGTAATTTTCAGACCAAGCGGGGAAATATAATCATAATCAGTTACTTTTACAACTCCGTCAGTTCCAAAACTATTATCTATAATCCCATTTGAAGTTGTTTTTGCAATTGTTAAATCTTTTCCTCCTCCACTATTGGTAGGGTATCCGATAACGATAATGTTTCCCTGCCGGTCAAAATCCAAAAAATGAATTTCCGACGTGTTCGGAATCACCGTCCTCCCGTTTTGTCCAAACGTATTATCAAGCGAAACTGTCTGGGAATAAACAGGAATCGCCATCATGTTTGCCAACAATAATAATAAATTCCATCTTTTCATTTCAATTCACCCATGCCTTTGGGATTTATTTTAGCATCCGGCACGCTGATTTGTGTTTAACAGGGCAAATTTATAACAAAATTTTCAAATAACCGTTGTTTTGGTTGATGATTTCAATTTTTTAACTATATTTGCATCCGAATTTAAAATATTATGCCATGAAAAATACTCGATTTTTACTGTTTGTACAGTGCTTTCTTTTAGTTCAAATGGCGCTTTCCTACGGACAGACAGCCAATTACGACGAGGACAAAATTGCTTCCTACGTCCTTCCCGATCCTTTGAAATCAGGCGACGGGAGTATCGCGAAAACATCCGGCGAATGGGTCGAGAAACGCAGACCGGAAATCCTGGAACTGTTTGAAACCCAAATGTTCGGAAAAGCGCCTCAGGCTCCCAAGGATATGCACTTTAAAGTCCTGTCGGAAGATAGGCAGGCGCTTGGCGGCAAGGCGACCCGAAAAGAAATAAACGTTTACTTTTCCAAAAACGAAGACCGCTACATGACCATTCTGATGTATTTGCCGAACGGAGTTGCAAAACCTGTGCCGCTTTTCCTCGGACTGAATTTCTACGGAAACTACACCGTTCACGCCGACCCCGGCATTTCGATTACCCCGAACTGGGTCTCCAATCGAGCGGGAATCACCGATAATCGCGCCGACGAATCCCTGCGGGGCAGCAATTCCGCATATTGGGCGATTGAGTTGATGTTGCAAAACGGATACGGAGTGGCTACCGTTTACTGCGGAGATATTGCTCCCGACTATGATAACGGCTTTCGGGAGGGGATATTCCCGATGTTTTACGCTGACGGTCAAAGCAAACCGAATCCCGACGAATGGCAAAACGTAGCCGCCTGGGCTTGGGGATTGAGTCGCGCGATGGATTATCTGGAAACGGACGGGCAGGTTGATGCGAAAAAAGTAGCCGTTACCGGTCATTCCCGTCTGGGCAAGGCGGCTTTATGGGCGGGCGCTACCGACCCGCGTTTTGCGTTGGTCGTGTCGAACGAGTCGGGGTGCGGCGGCGCGGCGCTGTCCAAACGAATCGTCGGCGAAACGGTGGAACTCATTAATAAACAGTTCCCTTACTGGTTTTGCGACAATTTCAAACAATACAACAACCGCGAGGAAGACTTGCCTTTCGACCAGCACGAGTTGATTGCGTTGATGGCGCCCCGTCCGGTTTACATTGCAAGCGCCGAGGAGGACTTGTGGGCTGACCCGAAAGGGGAGTTTTTGGGAGGTTTTTACGCCAATCCGGTGTATGAACTTTTCGGACTGACCGGACTGCCTGTTTCCGAAATGCCTGCGGTCAATCAACCGGTATTGTCCGGACAAATCGGGTATCACATCCGAACCGGAGCACATGCGATTACCGCCTACGACTGGGAACAGTTTATCCGCTTTGCCGACCGGTTTCTCAAATAACAGGAATTTCACTGAACCGCAAATGATTACATGATATAAAAAACAGGCTGTCCGAATCCCGGACAGCCTGTTTTCTTATGAAACACGTAGAGATGCTTTATTCTTTATAGGTAAATCTCATATTTCTGAAGTTTGTTCCTGCCGCGTCCAAATAGAATCGGAGTGTATGCGTGCCTTCCGTAAATGTAAAAGGCACTTCTATGTCTTGCCAAGCCCAGTTACTCCATCCGCCCGTTGAGGGGATGTGAATGTTACCGGTTACGTTCTCGCCATCTACTTCGAAATGGAGGTCGCTCGTGTTTGCACCGGCCAAATCCATCGATAAACTGTAATCTCCTGCGTCATAAACTACTATTGTGTATTTCAGCCATTCTCCTCCTGCTGTCCAGCCGACTGCCAGGTCTCCGCCAATGTCAACCGCTCCGCCGTTAGGGTCGCCGTTGTTTGCCCGGTAAGCATTACCGCCGCTATTCCCCGCATCATTGTCATGATAGGCAACGCCTTCGCCGCCAAGGTCGAAATTTATGAATTGCAGCGTATAGGGAACGGTTGCAGTGAGTTTATGCGGACCGCGGAACATGGGAAAACTGTTGAGCACTTCAACATGAATAGTTTTCACAATGTTGTTGATGCGGCATTCCACATCCGCATTTCCCACGCTTCTGGCAACGATTTCACCCTTGTAATCTACCGTGGCGACGTCACTGTTCAGGGAACGCCACGTGGGATACGAGGCGTCATTCGCGTTGGACGGTTGATTCACAGGGATAAACTGATTCCTTTCTCCGGTAAACAGGAGTAAAGAAGTGGCGCCCAGACTGAAATCCGTCAGAGGGATTCGGGTAATGGAGGAAACGGGCACCCGACAATCCATGTCGCCCGATTGAGCGACGATGAACGTGTTGCCATCGCCAACTGCCGTTACGAAACCGTTATTGTCAACGGTGGCAACTGCCGGATCCTCGCTCGTCCAGGTGAATGCAAGATCGTCGGGGCTTGCCGTCAATTGTACCGATTCGCCAATAAATAAATCCAGCGAATGCACATTAACCGTAATTTCGGGGGTTACAATTCCTTTGCGCTCGTAGTTGTCGCAGCCGGCAAGACTGCCGAGCAACAGAAGGCATGTGCCGACGATGATACTGTTGATTTTCTTTCGATTTTTCATATTTGTATTCATCTGTTTTTAGTTTAAATCGGTTAAAAAACGGGGATCTTCTGGATCTTCCTTGTATTCGAGGCGCAGTTCCTCTTTCATGACGTGGGTAATGCCGTCGGAACCCTCATAGGAGTAAGACAGCAAAAAGGTCTTGTAGGTTTTGAAACCGTCATCTTCCAGCACAACCCTGTTCGGAAAATCGGGATCGCCGTCTATTTGCGTTACGACAAGACTTTTGTACGGTTGGATTGTTATCCTGTTATCGTCTCCGATGCTCAGCACCATCGAATACCAGTTATAGATATTCTCGTCCAAATTGTCATTGAGTTCGGTGCCGGCAAGCAGGCGAACCCTTGTCGGAGTCAGCGGGAACACGCGCTTGGTTCCGAAAACCTGGATAGGATTCAGACCGGACATCTGTGTAGTACCGCGCTGATTGTAAATCGTTCCGCCGGTAGCAGACCACCAGTTTCTGACTTGCACGCGGTAAAGTATATAATCCTTTTCGGGATTCACTTCATACGCGGAGTACGAATCCACCTTCAGTGCAATAAAATAGGAAGAGTCGGGTGACAAGCCTGCCGGTCTTATTCTGACCGGTATGGAAGCTTTTACCTCTCCGGCAGGAATGGTAAAAACATAATTGTCAATGGTGTATTTACTGCTTGCCAGGGGTTGGATATATCTTGGCGTGTTCACATCGAAAATGACGACGTTGTAGTCGTCTATCAGCGAGAGGTCCTCCACCAGTGTAACCCGGATGTCTTTCGTTGAAGGATTTGTTCCGCCAAGCGACGCCGAAATATATCCTTCGGATTCGGACATCCGCAAATCGTGAATCCAGTCGGAAACATTGTCGGTTCCGCTGACCAGGGCGAATACATTTTTGTACTGCTCCTTTTGAAACACTTCCTGTTCATCGCAGGAAAATAACCCGCAAATTAACATGAAAGCCGGGAATAACTTTAAATATCTGTTCATATTACTATTTTTCATTTTTCCAATCTTTATAAATTTATAATGATTATTCTTCCCAGCCGGGATTCTGGTCTAACGAGGGAAGTCTCCGTACTTCGTCCAAAGGAAGCGGTACAAGGTGCAACTTCTTGTTGACGATTCGGGCTCCGATGCGGTAGATGTTGGGAACAACCCGGCGATAATAACTGTCGGCGTTGCCCTCGATGTTCATACCCGTGATGGTTACGCTTTCGCTCTCTTCGTATTTACCCCAGCGACGGACATCGAAATAACGGCTGTTTTCAAAAAGAAATTCCACCATGCGTTCCTGTTCAATCAATTGCTGAACGGTGGCGGCGTTGGCTGCTTCCGCGTCGGTCATGCCCGGAAGACCTGCCCGGTGGCGCACCTGATTGAATGCCAGCCGGATAGCCTGCGGGTCGCGGGTGAAAGTCTGCGAAACGCCATCCACCTCAACCGTATGGCTTTGGGTGAGATTATTGAGCGCTTCGGCATACATCAGCAGAATGTCGGCATAGCGGATCATCCCGTATGCCTTGGGCATACGACGGGCATTATCGCCGCTCCAGGCATCCTGGGGATGGATAAACTTTTTAATGATATAGCCGGTAGGAGGATAGTTCAGCGGGTCGGTCGAGGTATTTTTCCCGTTGTTGCCGTCAAAAAGATAGGTGATGTCGCGCGTTACCGAAGAAGTTGTAGAACCCAGGGGCCAGTAACAATTGGTATATCCGATGCTGGCATAGAACCGCATCTCGCGATTGATGTACATGTTGAATACATTCGCATTCAGCCGGTAATCCGAAAACAATTCCATCTGTGCCGAAAATCCGGATTCCGAATAGGGATATTCGGGACTGGAATTGTTGATGTTGCGCCCGTCAAACATTCTATAGGCGTCCACGACTTTCTGGGTTACCGACAGTCCGTTCCATCCTCCGTTTGTATTGGGGAAGGACATTTGGGTATTTGCCTCAAGCGTCGAACTCATGCGTCCCCATACATACTCCGGATTGGTGGGGGAAACCGATTCGCCGTTGAACATGTCGGCGTATGATTTGAAATGGTCAATTCCTGCGGCACCTCCTTCCTCCCAGAATTTATAATAGTCGGGGTCGGAAGTTACGTTGGTCGGCATCGGTTTGGTACCGGAATAAGCCTGCACCGTATGCAATTTATACGTGCCCATGTCCATGACTCTTTTGGCGGCGGCGGCGGCCAGCGCCCAGCGGCGTTCGTCATACGTCTGCGACACATACTGCACTCCGTCCGTTTTGCGCCTCCAGGCGCCGAAAACCGACCGTGCAGCCGGTCCACCGTTGTACAGCGGGCTGGCATGATACAGCCGCAGGCGTGCGATCAATCCGTAGGTGGCGCCTTTGGTGGGGCGACCGAACTCCATGATGGGGAGGGAGGGAGACAGATACCGGGCTGCTTCTTCCAACTCGGCGCAGATATACTCCACTGCCTCGTCGTAGGTACTGCGCGGACGGTCATAAAATGCCAGATTTTCGTTATTTTCCACGACCTCATCGCCTATCAGAATGGGAGGACCCTGATTGAT
>JAITMT010000075.1 GCA_031277235.1 Tannerella sp. | reverse complement strand
CTCACTTCCGCTTCCTGACCGACCAGCCAAAATGACCGATCAGTTCGCCGATTCCGTAGTAATTTCCGTGTGAATATACCAGTAAATCAGCGGCTTGCATGTCAAAGGCTCCGGTTTTCGGATGGATATATTTTTCGTCCGCCCGCACGTTTACCACATCGGCGATAAACATATCGTGCGAACCAAGCGCAAACACCTCTTTTACACGACATTCGATGCAAAGCGGGGATTCCTCAATCAGCGGCGCACGCACGACCGACGACTTTCCCGCCGTCAATTTCATTTCTTCAAACTTGTTATGATCCCTGCCCGAAACCACGCCGCACCAGTCCGTAGCAAAAGCCATAGCCCTGGTAGTCAGGTTAATCACAAACTCCATGTTCTTTTTGATAATCCCGTAGGAATGTCTTTCGGGGCGGACGGAAATATAGCACATCGGCGGATTGGAGCATATCGTCCCTATCCAACTGACTGTCAAAATATTATATTCGGACGGCTCGCTGCCGCAACTAATCATGATGGCAGGCAACGGATAAATCATCGTGCCGGGTTTCCAGTCCTGTTTCATGAAAATATTTATTTAATAAACAGTCAATTATCAGAATTTGATTGATCCAATTTTTTCAAATATAAATCATAGTTTATCAAATCCAGAATAACAGAGAAATTCTCCATGGTTTTAACCCCCAATAATCCGGGAGCCGCTCTCGCATTCGTTTTAGGTCTGACAGCAACGCGCAACTCGGGGTTGGCGACACACAAATCTCCAATTTTGATGGTATCAACCGACAGGGAATATCCGGAATAATAACTTACATTTGTCATCGCCTGTCCACGGTAGGCGTTTTCCGTATCTATTCCATATTTTTCGATTAATTCCGTGCTGAAACTGGCGTAACTATTATTTCCCGTATCAAAATAAACCGTATCTTCCATTGTTTTTCCCTGCAATATAACTTTCAGGGGAATACAAAGCATTGTAGAAGAAAGAGTTATCTTAATTTTTGAATATCCCGTAACATCGGGCAGACTTTCATAGACACGCAAACGCTGTTTGTCGAAAGAAAAATCAATAATTTTATGATCGAAAAATTCCCAACCGACCACAATTGTATTTTTTCCGGTCAGATTAAATATACTTACAGGCTTGCGAACGAAATCTATTCTCATCTCCGTGCTGTATTTTCCTATTTGAACGGATGCGCTATCTCCAAGTATTTCCCTGAGACTGTCCGAGGCTATAAACCAGAGACTGTCCGACGCACCGGGCCATCTGCTGGACTGACCCGTATCAAAGAAAACTTTAAGATGCAACGAATCGTTGACGGTGGCGTCGAGCGTTGGCATATAATGGTTTCCTTTATCATACTGCATCGGAATTTCATCCGAAGGCAGAATCTGTATGGTTGCTGTTTCCTTTTGCGATTTCAGAGTGCAACAGGCAAACAAAAATAACACCAATAATGATATTTGATTGATTTTCACATCTTTTTCATTTAATGACAATATCCTCCTTGTTGATTTTCCGCTCGCAGTAATGGCATTTCAGGGTACCCATCTCCCGGTCTATCACGTAGAAATGCGTGGGCATGGGTTCGTTGTTGGTAATGCACTTCGGATTGTTACACTTCACAATATCAATCAGTTCATCGGACAAATTGACCGTTTTTTTCTCAATAACCTCATAATCGCGAATAATGTTCAGAATCACATTCGGGGCAACCGAGGCGATGCGGTTGATTTCGTCTTCCTCGAAAAACTTGTCCGTAATCTTGATGACGCCTTTACGTCCCATCTTCTTACTTATCAAGTTGTTACCTATCGTAATCCGGTTTTCCATTTTGTTTAAGCCGATGAGTTGAGCCACCTTGAAAAGTTGCTCCGGCGGGATATGGTCTATCACCGTACCATTCTCAATTG
Source organism: Tannerella sp. (assembly GCA_031277235.1). Lineage (GTDB taxonomy): Bacteria > Bacteroidota > Bacteroidia > Bacteroidales > Tannerellaceae > Tannerella. Next base: position 3,018 of record JAITMT010000075.1, on the reverse strand, counting down.
CAGCCACTTGCAGTTCCTTTTTACTGTTTTCAGACATCTTTTTTTAGTTATTAGAGTGTAGAGTTTAGAGTGTAGTTATTAGAGTGTAGAGTTTAGAGTGTAGAGTTTAGTTATTCCTGACAATTTTCAAATCTTCAAATCTTCAAATTTATTGTACCTCTATTCCCAACACATCGCAAATAATCGCTTCGCGGGTAAACAGACCGTTGCGAGCCTGCTGAATATAGTACGCTTTCGGGTTGTCATCCACGTCGTAGGCAATCTCCTTCACACGCGGAAGCGGATGCAGCACGCGCAAATTCGGACGCGAATTTTCCAGCATCCGGTTGTGCAGGATATAAATATTTTTAACCCGTTCATATTCAACGAGATCAGTAAACCGTTCCCGCTGTATGCGCGTCATGTACAAAATATCGCTTTGGTTGATAATCTCTTCCGAAAAGACGGAAGTTTCCTGATATTCAATGTTATGCAGACTGCAAAAACGTTTCTGTTCGTCGGGCATTTTCTGTTCGTCGGGCGCGATGAAATAAAATTTCGGATTGAAATGCGACATGCCGACCAGCAACGAATGTACCGTGCGACCGTATTTCAAGTCTCCAACCATTGTAATCGTCAGATTTTCAAGCGTTCCCTGCGTTTTCTGAATGGAATACATGTCCAGCAACGTTTGCGTGGGATGCTGGTTGGCGCCGTCTCCCGCATTAATAATCGGAATATCAGTTACTTCCGATGCATACCGCGCTGCGCCTTCAAGATGATGCCGCATGATGATAATATCTGCGTAGTTGCTGACCATCAGGATCGTATCCTTCAGCGTCTCGCCTTTCGACGAACTGGTCGTGGCGGCGTCCGAAAAACCGATAATCCGCCCGTCCAAACGATTCACAGCCGTCTCGAAACTGAGCCTCGTGCGCGTCGAAGGCTCGAAAAAAAGCGTCGCCGCCACTTTGCCCTTCAACAGGCAGCGATTCGGGTTTTCTTCAAACTTTCGCGCGTTCTCCAATATGCGCAAAATGTCCTCTTTTGCACACTGTTCTATTGATACCAAACTTTCCTTTAACATCGTTTTTATTCGTGCTTTACGCCACAAATGTAAGCATAATTTTTCATTCTAACGGAATAATTTCCTCGTTGAAGGAAGTTAACTTTTCCAATCCCGTTTTGGTAACGAGAAAAGTGTTTTCGACGCCCACCGCCCCGACTCGCGGAATCACGAATTTCGGTTCTACGGCGATGATCATGTTTTCCCTCAACACATCCTTGGAGCGCGGCGTAAGTACCGGTGATTCGTTCAATTCCAGACCGATACCGTGTCCCACAAATTTTGCCTGCTGTCTCGTTCCCATGAAATATCCGGTCAAACCTGCCTGTTCCACCATCTGAAAAGCCAGATTGTACAGTTCGGCGCAGGGCGTTCCGGGCTTTGCCGCGTCTTCGATGGCGTATTGAATTTGCAAGGCGACGTCGTGCGCCCGGAGAGCCAAATCCGGCAGTTTTCCGATCGAATAAACGCGCGTCATGTCCGAAACATAATCCGTGTAATTGCCCGCCATGTCAATCATGACCGCCATTCCTTTTTTCAGGACGATTCCGCCCGCCCCAATCGGCGAGAGCGCCGACTGACCGCCGCCGCCCAGCGCAAAGTCGAAGGGCGAAGGCACCTCGGCGTTGGCTCCGGCAAGCAAACTGCCCATATTGAAGACGTTCATGTTCTTTCCAAACGTGCGAAGAATGCCCGTAGAACCGTTCAGGCGCATTCTGTATTCAATTTCAGCCTGCAACCGCAAATCCGTCATGTCCGGTCGGTAACATTCCGGTATCCGGGCATAAACTGCCGCCTGTTTATCCGCCGAAATCCGCATCAGGGATATCTCATAAGCCGATTTCAGGACTCTGATTTCGCGCAACAGCGTCGAGGCGTTTTCCGTTTTTCGGAAATGAAAGATATTTTGCAACCGAACATATTCATTATAAGATATTTCGTCCGTTTCCAGCAAAACATTTTCCGGCATTTTGAACCCGTTTTGCTGCATGATTTCGGGAATCTGCTCCGGTTTGCCAATCGAAAAAATCCTTTCGCCCGACAGCCCCGCCGGTCGCCTGATGAAAAACAGCGGCTCGTCGTCAACGGGCAAATAATAATAACCGCTAAAAACCAAGCCGGTCAGATAATAAATATTAATATCCGTGGACAGCAACATGCCGCTAAATCCGGCGTCGTGAATGGCGTTTTGCACTCTTTGTTGCCTGAAAAACAGATCTTTAATTAATTTTTTGTCAATCATAACTTGTGAATTTCCCTTGCAAATATAGGATTAAACCGGGAATTTTGCAAGGAAAAAAGGATTTGGCTCGGAAAAAAGATTATTTTTCCAAAAAATAATGTTATTTTGTAAAAATCCGAAAAATACGGTCGGGAAGGTATTCATTCCCTGTTACCCATACCATTTTCTTACCGTATGGAGTCGTTTTTTCCAATTACCCATACCATTTTCTTACCAAAAAATAGATGTACATTGCGAAAAATATCCTATTTTTGCATCTACATTCTTTACAATATAATTTAGAAGTTGCGCCCGACACGAATCAGGGTTAATAAAATGAAAAAAGTAACTATTATATTAATTTTCAGCGCTTTCAGTTTTTTCGTATTTTCACAGGGGACAAATGTTTACAGTGTTTTTGTAAATTATGTCAATGAAGATTTTAAATTTCCCCTGATTGGATTTGTCAATATTGCGAAAGGAGACCACCAGGGGCTTCAGTTGGGATTTTTTAATACGAATACCGGAAATTATTCGGGCTTGCAGACCGGTTTTGTAAACACGACTGGAGGCAGTTTCAACGGGGTGCAACTGTCGTTCTTGAATACTGCCATCGGCGATGCGGAGGGTTGGCAACTCGGTTTTGTGAATACAGCCACAAAAGAGACCCGTGGTGCACAGATTGGCTTTGTCAATACAACAATACGGGGAATGGACGGTTTACAACTCGGTTTTGTGAATGTCGCAAAAC
>JAITMT010000427.1 GCA_031277235.1 Tannerella sp. | reverse complement strand
GGAATCGCCATAGTTTCAGGACTTATCTTTCAGATTATAAACTAAATAAATAAAAAATTATGTCAAACTTTTATACGGAAAATCCGGTTTTCAAACATTACCTCCAGCACCCGCTGATGCAGCGGATTGTGGAATTGAAAGAACGTGATTTCAGAGACAGGGACGAATATGATTACGCACCGCAAAACTTTGACGATGCGATAGACAGTTTTGACAAGGTGCTCGAAATCGTCGGAGAGATTTGCGCCGACGTGATAGCGCCCAACGCAGAAGGCGTTGATCACGACGGCGTTACGCTGTCAAACGGTCGTGTTTCCTATGCACAAGGCACGCAGGAAAATCTGGACGCCTTGCGAAAAGCAGGACTGATGGGACTTTCGATGCCCCGGCGGTTCGGCGGACTGAATTTCCCGACGTCGGCGTTTATCATGGCTTCCGAGATGTCTGCCCGTGCCGACGCCGGTTTCAGCACGATATGGGCTTTGCAGGATTGCGCCCAAACGCTCTACGAATTTGGAAACGAAGAACAGCACCGGCGCTTCATTCCGCGCGTCTGTCAGCAGGGCGAAACCATGTCCATGGACTTGACAGAACCTGATGCAGGCAGTGATTTACAGGCAGTTATGCTCAAAGCCACTTTTGACGAAAAGGAAAATTGCTGGCGACTGAACGGCGTGAAACGCTTCATCTCCAACGGCGATTCGGACATTCACCTCGTGCTCGCCCGCTCGGAAGAAGGTACGCGCGACGGTCGCGGATTGTCCATGTTTATTTACGACAAGCGCAACGGCGGCGTGGACGTGCGCCGCACCGAAAATAAAATGGGCATCAAAGGCTCGCCCACCTGCGAACTCGTGTATCGCAATGCCAAAGTCGAACTTTGCGGCGAGCGGCGGCTCGGACTCATCAAATACGTGATGGCACTGATGAACGGCGCCCGGCTCGGCATTACCGCACAGGCGGTCGGTATCTGCGAGGCGGCTTATCAGGAAGGTTACAAGTATGCCACTGAACGTCAGCAGTTTGGAAAAGCCATTATCAACTTTCCTGCCGTCTATGAGATGGTAGCGATTATGCGGGCAAAAACGGACGCCTCGAGAACGTTGCTCTACGAAACATCCAGATTTGTAGATATTTACAAAACACTGGAAGACATTGCCCGCGAGCGCAAACTGACGCCCGAAGAACGCGCCGAACAGAAAAAATACACGAAACTTGCCGACGCTTACACGCCCATCGGCAAGGCAATGGCGACCGAATTTGCCAATCAGAACGCCTACGACGCGATTCAGATTCACGGCGGGTCGGGCTATATGAAGGATTATCCCTGCGAACGCCTCTACCGCGACGCCCGCATCACCAACATTTACGAGGGAACGACTCAGTTGCAGGTAGTTGCAGCGATCCGCCACGTAACGACGGGCACTTATCTGACGCAACTTCGCGAATATGAGGCGCTTGAATACAATCCGGAATTGGCGGAATGGAAGGAACGTCTCGTCGAAATGACGAATACGTACGAAAAACTGGTAGCGCAGGTTACGGAAAAGAAAGACGGTGAATATCTGGATTTTATGGCGCGCCGATTGGTTGAAACCGCCGGATACTGCATCATGGGCTATCTGTTGTTGCAGGACGCAGACCAAAAACCCGACCTGTTCCGCAAATCCACCGAAGTGTATATCCGTTTTGCCGATGCGGAAGTCAACAAAATCCGGCTTTATATTGACAATTTCCGGGTAGAAAGTTTGAAAGCGTACGCCGCTTCCTGATTGGCAGACAGATAAGAATGTAAATCTAAACTCTACACTCTAATAACTACACTCTAAAAAGAGTCAATCGCAAAAAGGCGTTTGAGGGTTGCGTCGCAACCCGTCGAGCGCCTTTATCTGTTCGGGCAAAATCCGGTCTAACGACAGCGGCGGCAGGTTGTCGAGCGCAAAAAATCCCTTGTCGAGAATGTCAAAGGTAAGATCTTCGCTCCCCTCGCCCGTCAGTTTGCACAAAAAGCACATTTTATAAATGTAGAACGTGCTCGACGGATGATTCCAGCATTTTTTATCGAAAACCGCCAGCAAACGGACAACTTCGACGTCGAAACCCGTTTCTTCTTTCGTCTCTTTTACAACCACTTCCGTCGGCGAAAAACCCACATCCGACCAGCCGCCCGGCAATGCCCAGCGACCGTCCGCCAGTTCTTTCACCAGCAGAATTTCGTCTTTTTCGTTGAAAATTACCGCCCGAATATCCACTTTGGGCGTAACATATTCTTTTACAGGCGTATATAGTGTATGAATTTCCTTTTCGTCCATACCGCTGACGAGCGACACGATGCGGTCGCTCATGGCAATCATCTCCTTGCTGCGCTCAATCTCGTAATCGTTCCGCGAATAAGTCAGCGCCGTTTGTGATAATGCCCTGATCCTCTGTGCTATCAATATCAATTCTTTTGCCTTGTCCTGCATATTTTTATTCGTATTTAGCGGTACAAATATAGGCATAAATTTCAAATTTAACATTTTTTTTCCCGATTGTATCAATAATTCAAAACAAAATCCTATATTTGCAACTGAATTAACAACAAAAAAGAATACGGCTATGAAAAAAGTGTTTTTTGCAATATGTATCGCTGTAACACTTACATCCTGTGGTGTTTACAGAAGTTTCGACTTGAATCTGCTGACTTTCGGCATGACCAAAAGAGAAGTTATCAACACGGTAGGACGCCCCAACCGCGTGCTCGCCGAAAGGCAAACCCAAAACGGCTATCAGGAAATTCTGGAGTACAACAATGTTTATAACGAATATTTTGCGCTCGAATTTTGGAATGATTACCTGACGGGCTACGAGTTTCTTTATGAGGACATTACCTATGTTCCGCCGATGTTGCCTCCTGCCTATTATCCCGAATATGGACGTCCGGTTTACATTTATGTCCCCAATCGTCCGGGCGCAAACCGTCCCAATTACAACAATCGCCCCAACTATCCGACTCAGCCCAACAAGCCGAACAAACCCACCCAGCCGAACAAACCGACTTATCCGGTCAGTCCGTCGCGTCCCACGACCACGACTCCCAATCGACCGAGTACGCCCTCGACCGAGCGACCGTCCAATGTGGGCAGACCGACGGGTACCGGCACGTCGTCGGGCAGGGAAGACACGAATACCACCCGCCCGTCCAACGTTTCGCGTCCCGCCGGAACGAACAACACCTCCGGTCGTTCAGGCAACTCTTCGACCCAAACAACCCGCGAAACCAATTCTTCAACGCAAACGACAACCCGAGAAAGCAACACATCAACGCAAACAACAAATTCATCAACTCCAACCACCCGCGAAAGCAATACGAATACTTCACGGGGGCGCAATTAATTGATATACAGGCGTATGTTTTCCGAATATCGCTAAATCAAAAATCAAACCCCAGTTTCAAACTGACGGCAGGCAAATTGATTTTCAGATTTTGCGTGAGTTTTTCATCTTCCAGGAAAAGGGAAACCTTGCTGATTTTTTGAAGCGTGTATCCCAAACTTAAATTGATGCCTGACTTGCTTCCCGTCGCAAATCTTACGCCCACAGCCGGCGAAACATACAAACCGCTGATGGAAACATTGTTATCTGCAACAAGCAACCTGTTTTCCAGTTCATCGTTGATGACAGTTCCCCACGAATAACCCAGTTTGAAATCGAGAAACGGAGTTACCCGGCTGTCAATAAAATGAATCCTTGTGTGGGCAAATACGGGAATAAGATACATCATTCCTTCCTCGTCAAAATAAATTTGCGTTCCGACGCCGACACCCAAAAATGCCACCGGGACATAGTTGTAAGTCGGATCAAACACCAATCCGTGTGAAGTTGAAATCTCAAACCTCCCGAAGGTCCAGTCAAAACTTTGACCGTCATCCAAATCTGCCAATCTCTCATAATTGTACTCATCATCGCTACCCGTTCCAAACGAATATCCCAATTCGACAAATCCCTTGTAGAGAGAGTGCCGGGTACTGAAATCCTCATAGAAATAGTCGCCATTGTCTTCATACACTTCGTAGCGACTGTCGCGCTCGTTGAGGGTGCGCCGACGGAGCGGAGGTGGGGAGGATATCGCCGTGCTTTCGGCGCGTTGCGGTCTTTGCCGGTTCACGGCAGGAGATTGCGAATTGGCGCCCTGTCTGCTTCGCACAACTTTTTCCACATCATAAGTGCCAATGTAGAAGATACTTCCATCCGAAGTTTCCACTTTCAACTGGTCGCCGGTTGTCTCAAGGATTTGCCCCCGGATAACGCTGCCATTTTTCAAATAAATTGTTTCGTCTGTCCGCTCTTGAGCATGGGAAACGGCGGATAAAAACAGGCATAACGTGATAAACGTCATTTTTAATGATTGTTTCATTATCGTATTCATAGGTTAAATATTATAAAAATTCGCCGTAAAGGTACGCATTATTTTGATTCTGCAAATGTTTTCACAAATTTGTTTTTGTCAAAAATAAAAATTGTATTTTTGCTGTCAATGAACTGCAATATAAAATCCTAATTATTAATTTCTTATTTCTTGAGATGCAGAAAAATACGATTTCAGTCTGCAATATCTTCGACGGCTTCGATGATGATAGGGCTTGGATCTGCATTGAAGTCTGATAAACAGTGAGTTATATAATGAGGTAATGAGGTTGATGTATATTCATATCCTGCTGTTGCTACTGAGGTGGTTTTGTTTAGAAAATTAGGTGGAAATTAGGTTTTAGAAGCATTGACAATCCTCAAATCTTCAAATCCTCAAATCCTCAAATTCTCAAATCTTCAACTCTTCTCCATTCTTCCAAAACGAAAATGGAGAAAGCAGGGGCGGACTTTCTCCATTTTTCGATGATATTTTTAACTATGATTTATAGAACTACCCCTGTTTGAATGTTTCCCTGCCACCGGCGGTTTAGGGCAATCGTCTGGTATTGTTGGCAATAGCAGCCAGCGCACGGAACTGTTCCGCAAGAAAACGGAATCCGATAATGATTAGAAAACCGAGGAGCGGATTCACAATAATACCTGCAAAGCCTATCCCGGCAAAAGCGCCAAATCCGCCCATCATGGAAGAAAGACCCGAAGCCGCACTTCCGAGAAAGAGCGCCGTGGAGAGCGAAAGTCCGAATCCGGCAATGGCTGTAAACGAACCGAGCCATTCGCCGAATGTCTGGATAAAATGGGCAATCACGGGCGTAATGGGAAAATCGTCGTTTTCCTTCGATGTTTCCAGTACCTTGTCCTTGCGGTTCCACCCGATTTGGACGCCTACCCAGCAAGCCGCCGTAATAAACAGCCAGGAAAAGATGGCGGCCATCGTGTATGTTGCTCCGCCAATCAGAGATGCCGTTCCGAATATCGAAACAAGAAAAATAAACGGTATCAGGGCATTGATCGCCGCCAGTGCGATATACAACCAACTGAACGGTTTGCGAAACAGTTTACCGCTGTCTATGTACGACAGAAACGGATTAATAAAGGTTAATAATTTAGATTGTAACATTTTTCAATTCCCTGATACGTGTCGGGCGCAACTTCAAAATTTCCTTTTTTCCCTTCTGATACGGCTTCACAGGTCTTGCCCGTTTTTTCGAGAGGTTTTCTGCTCCTCTGTTTTCTTTTTACCGGATTCGTCAATTTTCCGATATCATGTCAACGATGGATGAACGGGTAAACGGGAGAACGGATGAACGGACTTTGGTTCTCATTTTCAATTTTCAATTGAATAACGGACTCCGGTTTTCATTCTCAATTCTCAATTAAAAGCCCCCCCTGCTTCGCAGTACCCCTTCAAAGAGCAGGGCTGTTAAGTTCTCTGAAATTTTTCCGAAACCCGGATGTCCCGTTAGGGACAGAATATTGGTAGAAATGCAGCGTTCCACCCGTTTTGTGTGCCGTAGGTACGCGATATGAACA